>JAQGMD010000064.1 GCA_028292565.1 Burkholderia sp.
TACGCGCGCTGGGCGAGCCGGAAGTCGGGCCCGAGGCCCGAGTGCAGAGGCACGAGGTCGCCGCCCAAAAACGCTCCGTTCTGTCGGGCATTCGCGACCATCTGCCGGTATTCGTCCTCGGTCCCGATCTCCGGTGCGATGTCGAGCCCGATGCGGTCGAAATAGCCATCGATCGTCGGAGTGAACTGCGTGCCCTGGATTCCGCCTGCGCGTTGGGTCGGATTGGTCCGCATGAGCTTGATTCCGATGTCGCCGGCAGCAGCCCAGAACGCCGGATCGGACCACGACCTGACGACGGAGGCGCCCTCCGGCGCGATCTCGGAGGCGGGATAGCGCAGCAGCCACGTCGAGGCGAGCTGCACGAGCTTCAATGGCTCGGGCACGCCGAAGTCCTCCCGCCACTGGACCCCCATGCCGGAGATCCGGTCGGCCACCTGGTCGGCCTGGAACAGCATCGAGTTCTGTTCCAGAAACTGTATGTACTCGGGACTGTCTTGCGCTGCCGCGGCTGCGGGACTGTCTTGCACTGCCGCGCCTGCGACTGCGGCGGCGGGCGGCGGGTCGCTGCCGCTCCAGTCACCACCGCAGCCGCTCACGACCGCAAATACCAACGAGGCAAGAACTGACGAAATTTTTTTCATGATTCACTCCTGAATTAAATTGACATTAACTCTGCGGGCAACGATTGCTAGTGTTGACGAGAAGAGGGGGCGCAAGCTTTCAGCGAAGGGAATGAAGTAAAGGGAATGAAGTAGATAGCAGTTTCATGGAACCTCCAACGCCGCGCGGCCCGTGGGAGCCAGAGGCGCCGAAGTGGCCGGGGCAGCAGTGGCAGCCGGGGCCGGAGCAGCAGGAGCAGCAGGGGTAGTGGCTGCCGTTTGCACTGTGCCGTTGAGCCGGATATCGCCTGACGACGCGCCGACCATGATCGGGATATTGCCCGCCGGCGCCACCCACGCATGCGCCGACGAGACCGGGTCATAGCCGCGGATGGAATCACCGCAACCGGCGCTGATCACGATGGCGGCCGTACAGGCGATCGCTGTGATGGAACGCCGGATACCTGAAAACGTCAACGGGGGATGCATGGGACGTAACGGGGGATGCATGGGGCGTAACGGGGGATGCATGGGACGTCCTGCTTCAGGGGGCGCATGTACGAAGCGTGCATAACCTGTCGCTCTTGGTGAAACGAGAGTCATGCATGCGGCACACCGATAGCCCCGCGTCCGGGCATCCTCTTGAGAGCTTCTACTCTCCATCGCGGCTGTACCGCGACATATCGCTTGCCGCCGGAACCGTCATGCAAAATTTTTGGCGACGAACTTAGTCTAGACACCATTGACTTGCGCGCTACCCCAGATATGACTAGAGCGCAAACTGCTTGATTCGTCTCAAAAGGCAGCTTGGGCCGGGAACAAAAAGAACATATGCAGTGCATCTGTTGCGGCTCGCACGTTAGAGCGGATTGCCGCGGCCCGTTCATATGATGCGCGATACAGCGAAATGCGGCATCGCGATGATGGATATTGCGGTTTTCACAACCTGGCAGAGCAGATTGGCGGATTGCGTATCAGTGCACGCGCGCTGCGTGCCGCGAGCCGCCTTGCGGGGCATGGCCCCGTTATTCGACTTTTTGACCTCTGTCCCCCGATAACCACGACAAACAACGCCTTGTTCCAAGGCTCCGCCTCGCTACGCTTCCTTTACATTAGCGTCAAAGAAACTCTGATAGCGGGTCGTGAACAGATTTACACAGGCGCAAGGCGCGCCGGGCGTCGTATTTGTTGTGCTCAGGCGCTTTTTCCCCGGACACGAGAAAGTGATCAACATCGCTGCTGCGATGCTGATCGTGGCGGCATTGACGACCGGTATCGCCTGCTTCTCCGTACAACAACGTATGGCGGAAAAAGCATTGAGCGGCAGCCTCGGGGGCGTGCTGAAAGATCGCATATCGCTGGTCCAGGACGTACTCCGGCACAGCATGGTGGAAGCCGGGGCGATTGCCGCACGACCGGACCTTTTGCGGGCGATGCAGGTATTGCGGTACAGCCAGGATGACCATCAGGCGCTCGCGCAGTTGCGGAACATTGGCGTGGGTACGCTGTCGCCCGACGTGACCGGCCTTGCCGTCTACAACGTCGCCCATCGGGAGATCATGGAGTTTGGCCGGTTTTCCGAAAGATCCGACCTGGCGACGAAATTGGAGGGCCTGGTGCCTTCCACACTGTTCTGGAACGGCGCCTTGTATCTCAACAGCCGGCTTCCGATCGTCGACCGCGGAGAGACTATCGGGTTCGTCGCGGTCGAACGATTGCTGCCGCTGCTTACCGAACGCATGTCAAAAACGGATGGACTCGGGCAAACCGGCAGGATGGCGATGTGCGTTTCCAGGCCGGACCATCTTTCATGCTTTCCGAGACACCCGGGCGAAGAGGTTTACCGGATCCCACGCCATGACCAGATGGGCCAGGAGCTCGCAATGAGGCATGCGGTCAGTGGCCAGTTCGGCGTTTTCGAGGGACTGGATTCGCGCGGGCGCACTGTGATGTCGGCGTACGGCCCGGTCGATGCATCCGGCCTGGGCATGGTGATCAAACAAGACACGGAGGAGTTGTTCCGGCCGATCCGCAACCAGCTCGAACTGATTATTCCGGTGCTGCTCGTGTTGGTCGGACTCGGCGCCTGGTTGTCGCGCCTGCATGTGAAGCCGCTCGCGAGCCAACTGCTTCTTTCCGAATTCGAGGCAAGGAAAAAGGAGCTGAAAACCCGCACCGTGGTCGACAATGTCGGGGAAGGCATCATCACGGTGGATGCTATGGGCGTGATCGAGTCTTTCAATAACGCCGCTTGCGGCATGTTCGGTTATACGCAGGAAGAAGTGGTCGGACAGAACATCCGGATGCTGATCCCTCCTCAACTCCGGGAGTGGCATAGAGAGGGGATGCGGCGTTACCTGCTCGGGCAGGACGCGCATATCGTCGGCAAGAAGAATGTCGAGCTGCTTGGGCTGCATAAAGGCGGAGGGGTTTTCCACCTCGAGCTGACGCTCAGTGAAATGCGGGTCGGGAAAGAACAGGACGAACAACGGGTGTTCGTCGGTATTACCCGCGATATCACGCTGCGCAAGCAGGCTGAGGATGCATTGCGCACCGCCCATGCAGGGCTCGAAGTGCGAGTACAACAACGCACGGCGGAACTGCTGAATGCGAATGAAATGCTGAACCGGGAAAACGTCGAACGCAGCCGCATTGAAGAGACGCTGCGCTTCACGCGCGACATCCTGACCAAGGCCCAGGCCATTGCGCAACTGGGCAGCTGGGAACTCGACGTCCACAGCGGGCAGATGAAATGGTCCGACGAATTCTATCGCCTGTGCGGAATGCGGCCGCAAGCGGTGCCGGCCAGCCAGGCGTTTGGGCTCGACCTGATCCACGAAGACGACCGCGAAGCTGCGCAACAAGCGATGACCGACGTCCTCGCCGGCGGCGCGGGCTGTAAACATGAATTGCGCATCATACGTCCCGATGGATTGATGAAGCATGTATTGGCCCAGGGTGAACTGATGTACAACGAAAAGCGCGAACCGGCGACGCTGGTCTGCACCTTCCTCGATATCACCGAACACAAAACGGCTGAGGCGGCATTGCGGCAGTCCCGGGAAAAGCTGCGCAAGATGGCGGCGCACCAGGATCGCATCAAGGAAGACGAACGCAAACGCATTGCCCGCGAAATTCACGATGAACTGGGCGGCGTGCTGACCGGTATCAAGTCCTGCCTGACCTTCGTCGTCGAGGAGGGCGAACTTTCCGGCGCGGCAAAGAACGTCCAGGTGCTCGCCGCGCGCGATCTCGCCGATAGCGCAATCGAGACTGCGCGCCGTGTGATTGCCGACCTGCGGCCGAGCGTGCTGGATCAGTTGGGATTGTGGGCTGCGCTGGAGTGGCACGCAGGCCAGATCGAGGAACGCATCGGCCTGACCTGCAGCATGCTGATCGATGAGAAAACTGAACTCGTCGACGTCGATGGGGAACGCAGCATTGCGCTGTTCCGCATCGTCCAGGAGACGCTGACCAATGTCGTGCGGCATGCGAAGGCATCGCGCGTGGCGATAGTCGTCGCCAGCGAAGGCGGTTGCGTGACGATAGAAGTGAAAGACGATGGCATCGGGGTGGAGCCGCAAAGCCTGCTCAACCGGGAGTCGTGGGGCATAGAAGGCATGTACGAACGCGCGCGTTTCTTCGGCGGCGATCTGAGTATTAACGGTATCGTCGGACAGGGCACGACCGTGGTCCTGCGCATGCCATTGGAAGAAGCTTATGTGCGCTAGCCCGATCCGCGTATTGCTGGTGGACGATCATGCGGTGGTACGCGACGGCATGCGGCTGATGCTCAGCAGTGCCGCCGATATTGAAGTCGCCGGAGAAGCCGAGACGGCGCGGCAAGCCCTGCGGCTATCGGCGGAGCAGCATTTCGATGTCGCGCTGGTCGATATCAACCTGCCCGATAAAAGCGGGCTCGACCTGCTCAGGACGTTCCGTGAAGAGCGACCGAAGCTGCGCACGCTGATGCTCAGCATGTACTCCGAAGAGATTTACGGGATGCGCGCATTAAAGCATGGCGCCGCAGGCTACCTGACCAAGAGCTGCACGGCGGCGATGGCGGTGGAGGCGGTGAGGAAGGTGGCGGCCGGGGGCAAGTATGTCAGCCCGGCGATGGCGGATAAACTGGCGGGCATGATCCAGGGCGGCGCCGTCGGCTCGCACGAGGTGCTGTCGGACCGCGAGCTGCAAGTGTTGCGGCTGGTGGCTGTCGGCGAGAGCTTGGTCCGGATTGCGGGGAACTTGCATCTCAGCCCGAGTACGGTGACCACTTACCGGGCCCGCATACTCGAGAAGATGGGGTTGAGGTGTAATGCCGAGCTGAATCGGTATGAGTTTGTGAATGGCCTCCTGAAATGATCCACTCCTGCT
>JAQGMD010000097.1 GCA_028292565.1 Burkholderia sp.
GGAGCAACTCACGTCTGCGTAGCAGTTGCCGACCTGCAAGGGCGCCTCGACGCCGTCCACGAGGAGCAGGCGGCCGTCTCGGATGGACCCGAGCAAATTCTTGGCCGCGTTGATGCATTATTTCAACATGCGCTCACCCGTACGCGACTTAAGGGGCCCATCTGTGGGCTGGGCATCGGCCTTCCCGGTCCGGTTGAATTCACCTCAGGCAGGCCAGTTTCGCCCCCGCTCATGCCAGGATGGGACGACTTCCCGGTGGGGGACTATTTTACTGACAAGTATGACACCCCGGTCTGGGTTGATAATGAGGTGAATGTTATGGCGCTCGGTGAATTCCGGGCCGGCATAGGACAAGGGATACCCGACCTCATTTTTGTGAAGGTGGGGCACGGAATTGGGGCGGGCCTCATTTCGCAGGGTAGGTTGCATCGGGGTGCTCAAGGATGTGCCGGTGATATCGGTCATATAGGCGTCCTCGAAGAGTCCGGCGTCGTATGCCATTGCGGGAACGCAGGTTGCCTGGAAGCACTAGCTGGTGGCGCTGCTTTGGAACGTAAAGGGTTGGCCGCGGCGTTGGATGGACGGAGTGCCTCCCTGGCGGAAACTCTGCGCGAAAACGGCACGGTGCGCGCCGTGGATGTTCGACGAGCGGCGCAACTCGGCGACTCAATCGCTCTCGATTTGTTCAATGCCTCAGCCACTCTAGTAGGTGAGGCTCTTGCCGGGATCGTTAATTTCTTCAACCCGGCTCTAATAGTTTTAGGCGGAGAAGTGACAAATGCTGGCGACATGTACCTCGCAGCCGTTCGCCGAGCAGTCCTCCGTCGTTCACTTCCACTGGCAACTCGGGACCTGCGCATCGTAAGAACTCAACAACCCGATCGATCAGGACTGACGGGAGCGGCGTTCATGGTGATCGACGAAGTGCTCTCACGGGACCACCTGCCTGTTTGGCTAGGTAAGGGAAAACACCCAACGGATCACTCCTCCTCAGTCAGGTGCGTGACGGGGACAGCGTAGTCGGTGTCCTTCAGGTTTCTGATCCGGTTCTCACACCGTCCCGGGCCCGGTGCCGGCGATCCAAGCCCCTAACCGCCAGGAAAAGCGTCAAAAAAGCGTCAAATCAACCCCTTCCGGGCTGTTCTTGTAACGCCGATAACCGGCCTTCTGTAAAGCTGGCTGAGTAGGGGAGTGGTCTGCGCAGCCTCAGCGTTCCTGATCCCTGCAGAGGCCTATCTGCCGGTAGTGCCGAGCGGCGATCCGTTCGCATCGAGGGGGACCCCTTTCTTGTCGATCAGGAAGTCCTCGATGACGTGTCCGCAGGTGGTATCGGTGATGATTATGGAGTTGGCCGGCCAGGATGGGTCCGGCGTGGGGACATAGTCGACGTCCGAGATGGTAGTGCTGTTTTTCGCACGGTTGCAGGCACCCACGATTTGGCCAGTTCGGGTGTTGGGCCGGCCATGCATCAGATGCGATGCGTGGGTCGGCCGTGGCGCCTCCCCTTGCCCGGCGGGGCTGACACAACTGCGTCCAACCAGACGGAATACAACCCCAGGTTGTATTATCTGGTCGAGCACCATACAGTTGGGAACAACATATCCCCCACGCCTCGGGCCTTCACAGGTACTGCGCAAATTGGGGGATCTTTCATTCCCCGGACAATTTAGGGGATTGACTATGCGTTATGACAAGCCTGCGTTGAATCTTGATCAGCAGCTTGAGCAGCTCAAATCCCGGGGTCTGCAGGTAAGCGATGAGGCCCGGGTCCTGCGATATCTGGCGCGGATCGGTTACTACCGCTTGTCACCCTACATGACGCCTTTTCAGCGGCCGGATACGGAGCACCTTTTCCGCGATGGGACGAAGTTCGACAGCGTTCTGGGACTCTATATTTTTGACCGCCGGCTGCGTTTGCTGCTGATGGACGCTCTCGAACGGTTCGAGGTTGCCCTCCGGGCTACCCTGTCCAACCATATGGCGCTGAAGACATCGGATGCGTTTTGGTATTTGGATAGGTCCGCCTTCAATCGCGGGTATGACCATGGGCGTCTTGTCAGAGACCTGGCTCAGGCCAGGGACGACGAAAAGGAACGGCTGGAACGGGATCTGCAGCGTCTGCAGGAACGTCCGCCGCGGAATCTCCAAAGGGCAATGGAGGACGCCAGAAAACAGTCGTTCCTTCGGCACTACATTTCCACCTATGACGAACCTGTCCTGCCGCCATCGTGGATGATGATCGAGATGCTTGCGTTCGGTGACTTGATGCACCTTTACCGGAACCTGGCAGACCGGGAAGACCGGAAAGAAATCGCCCGGCACCTGGGCATTACGGACGAGCTGCTCAGTTCCTGGCTGGGGACATTCCAATACACGCGGAACCTCTGCGCCCACCATAGCCGGGTGTGGAACAGGCAGTTCGGTGTGGCCCCGAAAATCCCGCGTTCCGAAGGAGTTTCCTGGCTGGAGGACCCGCAGGCGTTCCGAGGCTCAGGCTCTTATCGCCGATTCCGGGTCTTCCCGGTGATCGTGGCGCTCCAAACCGTTCTGGGCACCATCAGTCCGGGTTCCAATTGGGCTGCGCGGCTGCATGACCTTCTTGGCGAATTCAACGCTGTCCCGTTGAATCCCATGGGATTCCCGGCGGACTGGCAAACTGATGGATTTTGGCAGCGATACCTTCACTAGGACGCACCGTCCAGGGCAGGTTTGTTGAATGTGGCGCTCCGGTCCTTGCCGTTCGGTAGGGCAGGATGGACGGATGGTCACGCGTGTAGAAACCGAAACGTTCATTCGTTTCCAGTTGGATCAGCTCGGTGCTCAGAACCGGCACCACGACTTTGAGAACATCTGCTTTCGAATTGCTCAGAGGCGGATCAGCAGCAACATCCTCCCCGCAACGGGGCCTGTAAGCAGCGGCGGGGACCAGGGACGGGATGGAGAGACGTTCTTTTCCGCGCTGCCCGAAGAGCTTCCCGGAGCCGGGGGATTTGTTGGCAGGTCCACCACAGAACCTCTCGTTCTTGCCTGTACAATTCAACGCACTGGCCTAAGTGCGAAGGTCAAAGCCGATCTCGAGAAGATCACCTCCCAAGGACAGCCCGTCGCCAGGGTCGCCTACTTCATGGCACAGAACATGCCCGTGAACATCCGGCATGAGCTTCAGGAGTATGCTCGCCAACAGCATGGCATCGATCTTGAGATCTTTGATTCAATGGCGATATCGACACTTCTGGCCGAGCAGGATCTGGTCTGGGTCGCTGAAAAGATGCTCGATTTGCCCTCAAACCTGGTGCCGGCGAATGATCCTGAGATCCCCCAGTGGTATCAGGACCTCTTGCGGAAGGTCAGGGAATCGGACGAGCCACTGACTACCCCGGGCGATTTTGCGGCTGTCCGGACCGGTCTCCGTCACGCAACACAGCACCCGGAAGCCCGGAACGACTTGGCAGAATGGCTTCAACACGCGCGCACTTTCCTAGATTCACGCCCGAAGGGCACAGTCTCCGAAGACGTGCAGATGAAAGCGCGGTACGAAATCGTCGTTGCCACTCTCCGCGGGATGGAGACCCTTAGGAATGTCGAAGAGTACATCGATGAGTTCATTGACTACGCGGCGGTAAGCTCGGCATCGAGTGACTTGAGCGACGCCAGCGCCCTCATCTCCTATTGGCAGGGGGCGTGGGCCAGTGGACTGGCCATAACTACTTCAGAACACCTTATGGCCCAACTGCAGCGGATCCTGGACCGCGTCGACGCGCTCCTGGCTGAAACTGACCGAAGCGTTTACCCAAACGCGACTGCGCACTTCCTTGCGGCTCGGGCGCATATCCTGTTCCATCCTGACGTCACCGGCATGGCGCGAAATCCGAATGCTCCGGTCAAGACAGGGGCAGAAATGAGCTTTGAAGAGATCCTCAGCGAGGCGGGATCAGCTGAGGAACTGCGCATCCGGCTGGAACCACTGATGACCACGCTCAATGACCTTGCCGGGCTCCTGCCGGTTGCTCGTGCTTTCCCGGTGCAGACAATCTGCGACTTGTTCGAGGCGTTCAGTCCTGTGCTGGCAGCACACGCGGACTATGAGAGGGTCAGGAACGCTTTGGACGAGGCGATCGGCTCCGTTGAGGGAGACACCGCTGTGGCGGAGCGTTGCAGGAGCCGTGCACTTTCCCTTATCAAGTCCGGGAAACCCCTTCTGGCTCTCAGGGAGTTTCACAAGGCGAAAATTAACTGGTTCCACGGCGACACACTTCGCGGCTCTCTTCTGGCCATGCTCACTATCGCTGGCGTCTACGCGGACCTGAAGCTGCCACACGCGGCCAAGAAATATGCCCTGACTGCCTCGTCCATCGCAGTTTCTTTTCCGGGTTCCGAAGACATGGATTTGGTCGGCACGAGCCTGATTCAGGCGTTCCACCATTGCTACACCGCGGGAGCGTGGGTGGACGCCACGGCCTTGAGTCAACTGGCAATACAAGCACATGGAATCTATGCAGAAGACGCGTTTGACCGTGAGCAACATCCGGAGCTGGTCGGCCTGGACTATCACCAAAGCATAATTTGCATGACGGCCAGGAAGTTCAGACCGGCGCTGGTGGAAACACTCACGGACCTTCTGTCGCCAACGGACTACGACAAAATGATCTGGCAACTGGTTGATCAGCTGGAGCATTCCTTTACAGCCGACGAGGCGAGTTTCACGAGGATTTCCGTCCAACAGCTCGAGGGCCGCCCGTTCAGCGACACCGGCCCGGTGCGGTCATTGAACTTCTCAGCTCTTGGCACCCGTTGGACCATCAACTGCCCGAACGACAGGGCAACGGTGCTCGCCGCCGAGAGGTTTGCCGCCGCCGCGCAGATTCTTCTGTGTGAACTCGCGACCGATGACCCGGTTCTCCTGGACGAAAGCGTCTCGATCACGATCCAACTGGCGGGTCCTGAGTATAAGGAGCGAGTGGAGTTCGAACCCGACAACCACCAGCTAAAAGCCCTCGTGACACTGCTGCCCTACACAGACCAGGCAGATGCCGAAGCGCTGGAACATGAAATTCTAGGTGCTGTCGGGGTACTCCTCATGCGATTGAGCGCCCTGTCCCAGAAACAAATCCTGGACATGCTCGAGGGCGCGTTCGCCAGGGGTTTCCTCAACCAGATCTCGTTCGGGCGGCCCTACGATGAGATAGCCGGGCTGCTCGATACGGGCCACTATCTCAGGGCATCGAAGGCGGGTCACCAGGTCATCGGCCCCGAAGACCACGTGTCGCCGGCAAGCAGCGCCTTAGAACAGCCAGCCTCCTACGGACCTGGTTTTTCGGAGACCACATGGCGGGAAATGATTGAAGAACGCTATGAGCTTTCGACTCTGGTGGGTTTCACGGTGGCGCGGATCCTTCGAAACGACACGTGCCGCAGGATTCTGGCAGAACTTCGAGACGAGGGGTGGCTGGACTGGCACCTGCTGCTGGCAATTTTCAATGTGGCTACCAACTACCGCATCTGGCGTGAACTCGGCCCGGACAGCTCATCACCGGAAGCGCTCCGACAGGTCACTCCGGACTTCATTCACCGGCGCGAAACCCCGGAAACTCCAAATATTCCCCTTCACCACTTCTCAAAAGACGGCCTCCGGGACGCATTTGACCTGGCGGCCCTTACCGTCGCCAAACGTTTAGGGCTTCACATAGATCGTGACACCCCAAACATCAACGGAGTCCGCCGGTTGCTGGACCGCAGATACGGCTTTATGCAAGACGTCCCTCATGCCGATCTCTTGGCCGCCCAGTAACCGTAAAGCCCCGGGGACGGTTACCAATGCAAACTGCCGTGGGTGGCCTGGGAAAACGATCGTTCCTCCAGAGGACGGATGTTTCGCAGCTACTTCGACTCCCGTCACTCGAACGCCGATATGAATATTCTGTCAAGCCAGTTGTGAGATGGCACCTACCGACTGAGTGTTCCAGCCGACGTATCCGAGTGCCTTCGCGAAATGCTATAGAGCGCGATCAGCCTCCGACCTGCTGTCTGTAAGGTTGTGCAATGAGGCGTAAAGGCATGGTCACAGGGTGGTTAGCTATCGTGAACTTGCTTCTGGCGCTGACTACCAATTTGGCGAGTTCCGCGCTTCCGGACGAGCTTGCCATTCTCAAAAATCCAGCCGTTGCCTGGGGTCTCTTCCTGGGATTGAGCGCAATCTTCTTCGTCTTGCAGTTGGTTGAGAGGCGGCGAGCTGGCCGTCAATCCCGTGCAGTTTCGAGCGCCATACCTCGAGGTCCAACTAACCTCATCCTCCGCGAGGAGGAGACACAAATCCTAGAACAACTCGCTTCTCCTAATGCTTTCGTGAGTCTCCTAGGACCGCCGGGAATCGGCAAGACCGTGCTGGCGTCAAGGGTGGCCACCGCGATACAACGAAACCCTGATTGGCAGGTGATTTGGTGGTTCGATGCGTCTTCGTACGCTGAGGTGGAAAAATACGTCCTCAGGCTCGGGCGAGCCCTATCGTATGTCTCGCCCACCCATACGAGCGTTGAGAAGGTTAAAGACCAGCTATCGTCCTACGACCAAGAAGTTCTACTAGTCCTTGATGGTGTGGCTGATTATGCCCACCTAGAGGACATCATCCCATCAGGTAAGACCATACGTATTCTCGCGACCGGGAGGTTGTCTTCAGGTCTGCCCTCCGACCGAGCAATTATGGTGGGTCCGCTGCGGGCAGAGAGTGCCGCTCGCCTCTTGCAGGAAAGCGGAGATGGAACGGTTGAGGAGGCAAGGGAGCTTGCTGGCGCTTTGGGATGTCATGTCCTGCCTGTCTCGCAAGCGGCCGCGTACATACGCACTAGGGGCATAACAATTGGGGACTACATCAAGCAGCTGGCTGATGTGCACGTTCCTCTGCAAAAGAGCTTTCCCGGCAGCACGAAGGCATTGGACGTTGTTGTCGCCTTCACACAAGGGCTTAATGACCTAATGCGGCCTGACAGCAATTCAAGCTATCAGCCTATCTCTGACAAATTAGTTGACGCATTTATGGCACTGGGGGACTGCACGGTCTCACACGCATTTTTGGCGAAAGTATGCCTTTTGCCCCAGGAGGACGTACGGCTCAGCATTAGGCGTCTAGAACGAGCAGGGCTGCTGCGAGCAGCGCATGCGGACTCAAGCGGAGCCAGCACCGTGGCGTGGCGAACTCTCCTCCTCTTGCGAGGTGATTTTGTGGACGACGCGCTCCAACGAATCCTTGCCTCAATTGAACAGGTCACCGAGGAGGTTAGCTTCAGGAATCTTCTTCCTGAGTGCGTTCGGCTTCTTCATGATCTATCACTTGCGGCACACCTTCAAAAGCTCGGCACGTGGGACAGTATCAGCTCGGGGTCGGTGCTAAATATAGTGGACAAGCTGTACAGCGCTGGGGACTACAAGTCGATGCTTGCTGTCGGGTCTTCGGCGCTGCATCGAACGATAGAAAGCGATGCACCCGGCGTAGCCAAAGTGCAGGCAATGAAGCGGCTGGCCCACGCCTACCTTGCAGCCGGAAATGGACCAGGCGCGGTTCGCCTTTACGAAGAGTCACTTCAGTCACTGGTCGCCCTGCATGAGAGGGATGCTCCCGAAGTACTTGAGACGAGGGTAGAGCTAGGACACGCCTTCCGATCGGCCGGCAAATCCAAGAGCGCGATTGAAGAATTTGAGCAAGTATTGATGTATCTGAAGAATGCCCCGAATGAGTCTCTAGAGACCAACGCCAAGGCCGGGCTGGGGTTTGCTCACCTCTATGCCAAGAACTACGAGATTGCCATCGAGCTTATGGAAGCGGTTTGGAGGATACGTAGACAGCGTCTAGGCCCTAACGCTTGGTCAACGCTAGCAGTCCAAACGAATCTCGGCCGGGCCTATTTGGATTACGGAAAAACAAAAAAGGCTCGAAGATTACTTGAAGATGCAGAAACGCGCCGAAAAAATGAACTAGGAGAGGATAATCCGCACACGCTTGTTACGTCATTCCATCTAGGACGCGCCTGGCGCAAGCTCGGATGGGAGGCAATGGGGCGGCACAAAATTGCCGAAGTGGCCCGGTTGCGTACTGAGGTATTAGGTCCTGGTCATCCAGACACCATAAGCGCCGACTCGGAACTGTTGGATTGAGGAGTGAAAGCGTTCTCTGGGGATAAAACCATTCGACCCGACCCTCCTGGACATCACGGCTGTCAACCGGGTGCTGGCCACTCAACTCCGAGGCGGAAAATGCGGGCGGTCGACAAACAGGAAGTTAGGGAAAAGTGTCAGAGCGACGCTTAGCTCAGCCCGTCTTGCGCCCGATCCCCCGCCCGTTTTCAGACGCCGATAACGCACGTTATGTAAAGTGAATCCGGCGAATCGCATCAGATGGATCGCGCAAAACCGTGCTGCCGCAGGTCCAGGGGCTTGTCCTCCTTCCCCTGGCTTTCTTTGGCTTCTAAACGCCAGTAGAGAAGCGGCTAATTACGCGGTCACGGCCGACAAGCACGCCAGTCGCGGCCAGAACCGCCATGATTCCCGCGGTGACGAGAAGCGGAAGCGTCCACCCTCCGCTCAAGTCGCGAAGACCACCGAACATCACCGGCCCCACCGCACCCAGGCCGTAGCCAACAGACTGCGCCATTCCGGACAACGACGCTGCCTGCGGGTGATTCACGGTCCGAAGGCTGAACAGTGACAGAGCAATGACAATGAGGCTCCCGCACCCAGTTGCCCCCACAATAACCCACAGCAATATGAGATCCGGCGCAAGGGCCAGACCAAGAAACGTCGCGACCATGAGGGCGCCGCTCATGAAGGACACAAGCCGTTGGTCCGAACCCCGGTGAAGGATTCCACCTGCAGCAAGACTGGCGAAGACACTGATGAGCAGGAATACGGACAGATGGATTCCCGCAGTAGTGGCCGGGACTCCCCGGCTTTGTTCGATGGTGGGCAGCCATGCCATCAGGACGTAGAACGCGATCGATTGAAGTCCCATGAAGGTCGTCACCTGCCAACCCAAGGACGAGCTCCAAGGCGACCGATAGGAGACCTCCCGCGGGGTGATGTCCGCAATATCTGACCTGTGCCGACGCAACCATGGCAGGAGCGCCGCCATGGCGATGAGAGCCAGTCCTACCCACATTCCGAGGGCAAGCCGCCATCCGGCCGGGGAGGTTTGTGCCACGGGAACGACGAAGGCGGCCCCGATTGCGGCGAAGGCGGCCTGTGTGGCGGTGTAGCTTCCGGTGACCTGGCTGACCCTCGTCGGGAAGTCCCGCTTCAGGAGGGAGGGCACCAGGACATTGAGAAAGGCGATAGCCACGCCGATAAGTGCGGTGCCCGCCCAGATGAAGCCCGGGACGGGCAAGGAGCGAAGCAGGATGCCCGAGCTAAGAATCAGGAGGGACATCCACAGCGCCCGGTCGAGACCCAGACGGGAAGCGAAACCGGGCGCCACAGGAGATAAGACTGCGAAGGCAATGAGCGGAAGACCTGTGAGGAATCCTGCTGCGGCACTTGATAGCTCAAGGTCACTGCTGATAGTCCCGAGCACGGGTCCCACGCTGACAAAGGACACCCGAAGGTTGGCTGCGATGAGCAGAACGCCGATGAAGGCGAAGCCGAACCTGGCAGTGCGGTCCGGCCCGTTCAGAGTGGCGGGCATCATACGTTCTTCCATCCTTCGGTAGGTGGGGAACTCGTGTCGTATCCATCCGATTCAGCTCTAGTCAGATCAAAGTAGACTCCAACCAAGTCAATGTGCCGACAACTTAGCTCATTGTCAATCAACTGTGGATCTCAGGGTGAATCCTCCCTGTGTAATCACGACTACGGTGCGGAAGTCGTTATTGTGAGATCCTGCATCAACCGGTGATAGACACCGCCAGAGGACATGCCCCCGTCGATGACAATCTCCGTCCCTGTTATGTACCGGGATTTGTCCGAGAGAAGAAACGTCACGGTGTCGGCTATGTCGGCTACTTGAGCTACCCGCCCAGCAGGTACGGCTTTCAAACTCTCAGTGACGAACTGCGGGGAGCCGGATAGTAGCAGGGGGGTTTCAACCAGACCCGGATGAAGTGAATTTACCCGTATGTGCTGTCCGGCGAACTCCAGCGCTCCGGTCTTGGAAAGACCCCTGACGCCCCACTTGCTGGCACCATAGGCTGCTGCAAAGTAGCCCATCATTCCTGCGATGGACGAGACATTCACAATAGATCCGCCGCCGGCCTTGGCTAGGAGGGGTGCCAGTGATTTCATTCCGTAAAAGACGCTGGACAGGTTGATGTCCATGACACGCTTCCAGTCCTCGATGCTAGTGTCCACGATGCCGAAACGGTGGCTTACCCCGGCGTTGTTGACAAGGCCGTTTAGCGTGCCATCTTCTGTCTCAATGATTCGCGCCAATCCGTCCCAGGCTTTAGGGTCTGTGACGTCGAGTTGATAAAAGCGTGCTGACCCTCCCTGCGAGACAATCTCGTCGACCACCGCGTTGCCGGTGTCGGCAGAGATGTCTGCAACCCAAACTTTTGCTGACGCTGCTGCTAGGGCCAATGCTTCTGCCTTACCCATACCGCTGGCGGCACCGGTAACGACGATGGTCTTGTCCTCAAATTCCGTGTTCATAGAGCTGCCTTCTACGGTGTTGATGCGGCGGATACTAGTCGACACGCAGTTCCGTCCCCTTGGTCTCCTTGATAAAGAAGACGGTTATCAAGGTAATCAAGGCGCAGAAGACAAAGTAGCCAGACGGTGCCAGGGAATTGCCGGACAGGCTTATCAGCAGTGTTGCGATAAAAGGGGCGGTGCCGCCGAGGAACATGTTCGTCACATTGTTGCCCAGTGCCAGTCCGCTGTACCGGACGGAGGCCTTCAGCATTTCTGCGTATGCAGCGAAGGAGGCACCGTTGACGAAGGAAACGCAGATAAATAGCACGGACTGGGCCATGACGGCCTGCCAGGCACTGCCGTTGGCCATCAGCATGAACATCGGGACACCTAGTAGGCCGCCAGCCAGGCTGCCGATGAAGAGTACCTTTTTACGGCCAATGTTGTCGGCGAGGAATCCTGATAGGGGCAGTGTGATGACACCGAGAACCAATGCGAGTGATGTTGACAGGAACGCTACCTGGGGTGAATGTCCGCCTGCAGTCTGGAGGTAGGACGCTGCGTACACGGACGCTATGTAGTAACCACCGGTGATGAAGGCACCAAGACCGATGATCTTAATGATGCTGCCACCTGAAGTCTTGAATAGCTCCTTAATCGGAAGTTTCTTCGTTTCGCCCTTGGCTTCGAGTTCCTGGAATTGCGGGGTGTCTTCCATGCTGTTACGGATCCAGATGCCGATGATGCCAATCGGCAGACTCAGCAGGAAGGGAATCCGCCACGCCCAATCGAGAATCTGCTCTGAGGAAAAGGACGAGTTAATTCCGAGGGCGACCAAGGAGGCGATGAGCGAACCAATGTATGTGCCCGAGTTGACCATTGACGTCTGCGTGGCCCGGTAGCGCGTGGGTGCGGATTCGGTGACGAAGGCGTTAGCGCCCGCCAGCTCACCCCCGGCTGCGAACCCCTGAAGACAACGGCACAGAACGAGTCCGACAGTTGCCCAGATGCCCAGGGTGACATAGGAGGGCAGCAGCCCCATGGCCGCCGTGGCCATGACCATGAGGAGGATTGTCCAGGAGAGGGCCTTCTTCCGGCCGTACTTGTCCCCCATGTGTCCAAAGAATATGCCGCCCGGGAGGCGAAGGAAGAATGCCACCGCGAAGGCCGCGAACGTGCCCAGGAGAGAAGCGTTGGGATCGTCCGCGACGAAAAAAAGTGCACCGATCATAGTCGCCATATAGCCGTACATGCCGAAGTCGTAGTATTCAACGACCGTTCCGACGACTGCCGCGCGGATAACTTTTGATGTCGACTGGCGTTTGACTTGAGGCTGTTCCGTCGTCATTGACAGAGACTCCGTTGATTCCATTTTTGCTTCCTAGGTGCTATCTGACACTGACAAACCTTGAAGGCACGCCCTCGTCCTTGGTTCGCCAGTGTGGCTGATTTGCGGTTGTTCGACCGCGATGCTGGTGGAACGACAGTGCTGAAGACAACATACCCACACCCACTCCGTGCGATTAACGCAACAGGTGTTCGTATTTAGCGCTATCTTATGTGCCTCAAATCACGAAACGCAACACCCGTGCTCGAAACGCACGTAACCCGGAATGGTTTGACTTCGTGACCTGCGCCACTAAGCTAGTATGAAATACCGCACGGATAGTGCGAATAACGCAACATGGAGGACTAGATGGATCAGAGCCGCTCCGAACTCCCAGAGATACTCCAGATGTACGGCCGACAATGTCTGCACATCGATGAAGGTGCAGCAGCAGCATGGGCTGACACGTTCACAGCGGACGGCCGCTTTGACTCGCCTAGTTACCCCGAGCCGGTGGAAGGCCGGGACGACCTCGTTGCATTTGCGGAAAGGTTCGCGGCCAGCTCTGCGGGCAACCGCCACGTTGTTACGAATGCTCACATCGTCAGCGCTCCCTCCAGCAACGAACGTGCTGTCAGGGCGTATCTGCTCATTGTCAGAACCAGAACGTCCGGTGAAGTTGAGATTCTTAGGCTGACGACCATAAATGACGACCTAGTACGAACCAACGGCCAGTGGAGAATCCGCAGCCGCCGAGTGACCTTGAACAGCCGTTGAGCCCACCACCCCATCCAATAAGGAACGCAATCATGAACGCCACTAACCCCACACTGAGCCAGTCCACTCCCATGTCAGCCATCCACCCGGAAATGGCCGGGAAAGTCGCTGTCATCACCGGCGCCGCGCGCGGGATGGGTGCCTCTTTCGCACGCGGCCTGGCCCGGCAGGGTGTCAACGTCGTCGCCGCTGACATCAACGAGGTCGCGGCAAAACAGACAGCGGCGGATATCAACAACGAACTCAGCAGCCAGATAAACGCAGGAGAGGTCGTTGCGGCCGCCGTCGACGTCACCCGCCCCGAGGAGCATGATGCTCTCGTGAAAAGCGCGCTGGAGTCCTTTGGGCGGATGGATTTCTGGATCAACAATGCAGGTGTTTTCCCGCAGGCCGCCGTCCTCGACATCACCCCGGAACAGATCAACTCGACCTACAGTGTTAACGTCAATGGCGTTCTCTACGGAGCACAGACGGCGGCGCGCCATATGAAGGACAACGGAGGCGGAGCCATCGTTAACATGGCTTCAGTTGCAGCTGTCCGTGTGAGGGTGACCCGAGGCGCCTACAATTCGAGCAAAGCCGCGGTGAAACACCTTACTAACTGCCTGGCCGTTGAACTTGGCCCCCAGAACATCCGTGTCAACGCCATAGCCCCGGGTTTCATCGACACAGAAATGACGCGCTGGGTTCACGAACAGCCTGGGGCATTGGAAAAAGCGCTGAGCACAATTCCCCTTCGCCGGATCGGATCTCCCGAAGAGGTGTTCGGCGCTCTCCTGTTCCTGCTCTCCGACAGCGCCCGCTACGTCACTGGCGTATCGCTTGCCGTCGACGGCGGCTCCCAGCACATCTAGTCGCGAAAGAAAGCAAACATCTGATGGATTACGATCTCATTGTCATCGGCGCCGGAGGCGCCGGCCTAGCCGCTGCAGTTACAGCTGCAGAGGCCGGCCTTACGGTCCTCATCTTCGAGTCAGAGTCCGAGATTGGGGGGTCTACACAACTTTCCGCCGGAATGTTGACCGCTGCAGGCACTTCCGTCCAGAAGGACCTCGGGATCGAAGATACCCCCGAGCGGTTTTATCAGCATTACATGGACTTGAACCAGTGGCGGGTGCTGCCCGGGCCCACAATGGCGTACTGCCGTGGGGCCGCTCCCGTGGTGGAGTGGTTGAAGGGGCTTGGGCTGGAGCTGCCGTCAAAGCCGTCGGCGAATGCCCATACACCCGGACTGACGCGCGCTGGCGTAGAGGACATCTGGCGCGGCCACGTTCCAAAGGACCAAGGCTACGGGTTGGTTCAGACCTTGGACCGCGCCCGCCGCAAACTGCAGGTCGAACTAATCCTCAACACCAGGGTGCAAAAACTGCTTATCGAGGACGGCAGCGTAGGTGGCGTTATCGCTGACGACATCGAGATAACTGCCTCCAGTGTTGTTGTTGCATGCGGCGGCCTTGCTCAAAACCCGGATCTGGTTGCCGAATACTTTCCGGACGCACTCGAAGCAGGCGACGCTGGATTCGTGGTGGCCGCCCCGGGCAGCCGCGGGGACCATATCGGTTTCGCCAAGGCAAACGATCTGTCCCTTTTCGGCAGGGGTTGGGGCCTTTTGCTGATCACTGCTTATTTCCAGCGCTATCACCACTGGCAGAGCGGCTTCCCGCCGGCTTCCCGCGTCTATGTCAATGCCGGGGGGCGCCGGTTCATGGACGAGGACGCCGCATACGCAGTCAGCCCGGGAATCTTCAAAGACAACGGCGGGTGGGCCTGGGCGATCTTCGATGAAAAGGCCAGGACCGGTCTCCCGGGCGGTTATGCGGACTGGAACGCCGAAAACATCGCGAAGGAAGCAGCCCAGGGACGCACCGTCATGGCTGACACTATAGAGGAACTGGCCGAAATGCTGGGCGTCGACCCTCGAACCTTGAAAGCCACCGTTCGGCGGTTCAACGAGCAAATGACAGCCGGTTGGGACCGAGACTTCCTCAGGCATGAAACGCTCAAAGCCAAGGGCAGCGACCCCCACCTCGACCCGATAGCAGCAGGACCGTTTTACGCTGTCAAGATGGTCCCGGGTGAGCTGGTCTGCACCCACACCGGCCTGCAGATCGATGACAGGGCCAGGGTTCTCGATGCACATGGGGAAATCGTTCGGGGACTGTATGCAGCCGGTGAGGCTGCGGGCGGGGTTCTTGGCGAGCGGTACGTCGGCGGTGGGAACTCCATCGCGCACGCACTCACTCTGGGCAGGATAGCGGCCTTGGATGCCGCTGCAAGGTTGCCGGCACCAACGATTAGCGCCGCTGGGAAGGCCGGGGAATGAGCCTCGCAACTGAAATTACCTTCACCCTGAGACAGAAACTCATTGAAGCCGTCGGACCGGCGAACGTCATCACCGATCCGGGAATTATGGAACAGTACCGGCGCGACATGCAGCCCTTGGCAAGCGCCGGAACCCCGCTGGCCGTTGTACGCCCTGCCACAACGGATGAAGTGGTGCGGGTGGTCAGGGCTTGTGCCTCGGCGGGTGTTCCGTTGATCCCGCGTGGTGCAGGCTCAGGCATGACAGGGGCTGCCAACTCCGTTGATGGCGCCGTAACGCTGGTGACGTCCAGAATGAATGCGGTCCTGGAGATCAGCGCTGCGGAACATCTGTGCGTTGTCCAGCCGGGTGTGGTCACACTTGACTTGAAGAAA
>JAQGMD010000139.1 GCA_028292565.1 Burkholderia sp.
GGAAGTGGGCGATTTCATCTGGACCGGCGGCGATTGCCACCTGTATTCGAATCACATGGAGCAGGTGCAGCTGCAACTGTCGCGCGCGCCTCACCCGTTGCCGAAACTGGTGATCAAGCGCAAGCCGGATTCGATCTTCGATTACCGGTTTGAAGATTTTGAGATTACCGGGTACGAGTCGCATCCGCACATCAAGGCGCCGGTGGCGGTTTAGTAGTCGTTCCCGCGCAGGCGGGAACCAAGGGAGGCTCCGTCGGCGCCATTTAAGAGTAGTTTAATTTTTATCAGTGTTTCCAGATTCCCTGCCTTCACGGGAAAACAATGCATGAAACCAAACAACCCTGACCTCACCATCGTCGTCGCCATCGACGCCCAACGCGGCATAGGCGTGAACAACCAGCTGCCCTGGCACCTGAAGGAAGACCTTCAGCACTTCAAGCGCACCACCTCCGGCCATCCGATCATCATGGGACGCAAGACCTTCGATTCCATCGGTCGGCCGCTGCCCAACCGCCGCAACATCGTCGTCACCCGCAACCCGGACTGGCGGCATGACGGCGTTGAGGCGGTTACCTCGTTTGACGCAGCGGTGAAGCTGGCCGGCGATGGGGAAGCCATGGTGATCGGCGGCGCGCAAATCTTTACCGAGGCGTTGCCGCATACCGGCCGGCTGATCCTCACCGAAATCGACAAGGTTTTCAACTGCGATACATTTTTCCCGCCCATCGATCCGCAGCAATGGAAAGAAGTGGCGCGGGAACGGCATCATTCCGCCGAAAACGGATGCGATTACGCATTCGTCACTTACGAAAAATCATAGGGAGTATTTATGTCAGGACATGGGTTTCACGTACACGGCCCGCATGATCACGAAGTCGAGCACGCAGCACATGGCAGCGACATTTTTTCCAGCAAAATAGCAGTAATGACCGCGGTGCTTGCCACGGTCGGCGCCGTATTCGGCTACATGGCAGGCGACACGCAAAACAATGCGGCGCTGTTCAAGAACAATGCCGCCATCAAGAAGACCGAAGCATCGAACCAGTGGAATTACTACCAGGCCAAGTCCAACAAGCAGAACCTCGCCGAACTGGCGATGACCCTGCCCGGCGTGGACACGGAAAAGTACAAAGGCGAAGTCACTCGTTACAAGGGCGAAAAAGAGGGCATCAAGAAAGACGCCGAGAAACTGGAAGCCGTCTCGGTCGACTGGGATAAAAAATCCGACGAGCAGATGCACCAGCACCATCGCTGGGCGCAGGCAATGACAGCGGAGCAGATTGCCATCTCACTGGCGGCAATCACGCTGCTGACGCGCAAGAAGTGGCTCGAATATGCTGCCTATAGCGTCGCAGGCGTAGGCGTTGCACTTGGCGTGCTGGCCTGGTTGCACTTTTGATGGACAAGCGCCCGGGCCAATAACGCTTCAGCGGATCACACACAGCGCCCCGCTCACTCGTTGGCTATGTGGAACACGTAATCATTGTTGGCGTGGTTGTAAATTTGCAATGGTTTCAGCCAGGGCTCCCTTTTCTGTGACATACCAGGGCATTGCGCTTTAGCAGTCCATCGACCACATGCGTGCCCACTCCTGGAGACCCCGCGGCAACGCATGGCCCCCACCCATGCCGGTTTAAATTCCGTCTTCGCGCAACATCTGCTCTCCGGTCATGTCCAATATTCTCGGACATCTCCTTCACGTTGAGTCGATCGTTCCTCCCATGAGTTTCAACCGCTTCAAGGATCGTATGCACGCCGGCCACCTGCTGGCGAAACGCCTCGATAGATATGCTCATGATCCCAATGGGATCGTGCTCGCATTGCCGCGGGGCGGTGTACCGGTCGGATTTGCGGTGTCCAAAGCACTCGGGCTTCCGCTCGATGTCATGCTGGTCCGAAAACTGGGCGTGCCCGGCCACGAGGAACTCGCGATGGGGGCGGTGGCCAGCGGTGGCGAGTTCGTGGTTGCGCCCGACGTAGTGCAAATGCTGGGCATTCCGGAACACGTGATCGAGGCGGCGGCGCGTCGCGAAATGGCCGAGATCGAAAGGCGCGAGCAGCTCTTTCGGGCCAACCGCCCTCCGCTGCAGTTGCAGGACCGTGACGTGATTCTGGTCGACGACGGCCTGGCGACCGGCTCCACCATGCTGGCCGCTGTGCAAGCAGCTCGCGCACAGAATCCGGCGCAGGTAGTGGTCGCCGTTCCCGTCGGCGCACCCGACACTTGCCGCCGGCTAAGCAGCGTTGCGGATGAAGTCATTTGCCTGCGCATGCCCGAGCCGTTCTATGCGGTAGGCATGTGGTACGAGAATTTCACCCAGACGACCGATGAGGAAGTCATCCAGCTGCTGGATCAGGCCTGGCAGGACCAGCCCGGACCATCCGGCCACATTACCGGCCCCGGCAATATCAGTCAGCAGAATGACCACCCCGGGACGAGGGGCCGATAGGACACTCTTCCCCGCGCTGCAGGAGGAAACCATGGCGTCACCAGCACAGAGTGACCTGGTACGGATCGCAACCGATTCCGTGCAGGTCGAAGGCATGCTCGAGGTTCCGCAAAATGCAATCGGTATCGTCCTGTTCGCGCACGGTAGCGGCAGCAGCCGCTTAAGCCCGCGCAACAACTACGTGGCGGGCGTATTGCGCAGCGCGCGAATCGGAACGCTGTTGATGGACTTGCTCACGCCGCAAGAGGACCAGGATTACCGGACGCGTTTCGATATTTCACTGCTGACGCGTCGCTTGCTCGATGCGACCAGCTGGCTGCGGCAATACGATCCGACCCGCTCACTTCCGATCGGACTATTTGGCGCGAGCACCGGCGCAGCTGCTGCCCTGCAGGTTGCCGCGATATTGGGGCCGGATATCAGCGCAGTCGTCTCGCGCGGCGGGCGCCCCGACCTTGCGGGCAGGGAGGCGCTCGAAAAGGTCATCGCCCCGACCCTCCTCATCGTCGGCGGCCTGGATGACGTGGTGATCGAGCTGAACCAGGCGGCATACGACGCGCTGAAATGCGAGAAACAGCTGGTGATCGTTCCCGGCGCCACGCATTTGTTTGAAGAGCCGGGAACACTGGAATCGGTGGCGCAACTCGCCCGGGACTGGTTCGTCGCGCATTTTCCCGGTGGTCCTAGTGGTCTCTCGGTTAGCGCCTAATATGAAGACTCCACTCGACAGAAAGGAGATGGTCATGAATCGGGAATCCGCAACAAACCAGGGAGCATGGAGAACATGGCTCGCCGGCGCCGCTATCGGCGCGGTGGCAATGTATATGACAGATCCGGAAAGAGGCAGGCGGAGGCGGGCATTGGCGAGGGACAAGATGCAGCATCTGGTGAACAAAACCAGCGATGCGCTCGATGCCACCACGAAGGATCTCGGGAATCGGGTGCAAGGACTGCGCGCTGAGGCAAGCCGCAGGTTGCTGGGGCCCAGCGCGGTCACGGACGATCAGTTGCTGGTCGAAAGGGTGCGCGCGAAACTTGGCCGTGCCGTGTCGCACCCCCATGCGATCAAGGTCGAAGCGCATCAGGGACGCGTGGTGTTGAGCGGACCCATACTGGCGCATGAAAAAGAACAACTGCTGCAAGTGGTGCGCGACGTCGCCGGCGTCGCCGATGTCGAAGATCAGCTAGAAGTGCATGACAAAGCGGATATCCCTGCCTTACAAGGCGGAAAGCTGAGACAGCCATTGCCGGTCTTCCTGCAGGAAAACTGGCCGCCGGCGCTGCGCGCAGTTGCCGCGTTGGGGGGCGGTGTGCTCGGATACTACGGTTTGAAGCGGCGTTCGCCGGCAAGCGTTGCAATTACAGCGGTGGGCGTAGGCCTGTTGGCCCGCGGCCTGATCAATATGCCGTTCATGCGCATGGTCGGCGCCGATACCTCCAGGTTGCCGATGCACCTGGAAAAATCCATCCACATCGCGGCCCCGCGTGAAAAGGTCTTCGATATGTGGAGCAATTACGAGAACTTTCCGCATTTCATGTCGCATGTCCAGAAAGTTATCGACCTGGGTAACGGGCGGTCGCACTGGGTCGTCAGCGGGCCGGCGGGTACGGTGGTGGAGTGGGATGCGGTCATTACCGAATCCATGCCGCCGGAACTGCTGGCGTGGAAGAGCGATCCGAATTCCCCGGTGCAGCACCAGGGCAGGATCCGCTTCGAGCCGGAAAACAGCGGCACACGGGTGCATGTGCAAATGGACTACGCGCCGCCTGCTGGCGTGATCGGACAAGCGGTCGCCGCCCTGTTCAATGGCAATCCGAAGAAACAGATGGACGAGGACCTGATGCGCATGAAGAGCTTCATCGAAAGCGGGATCCCGCCGCACGATGCGGCCAAGCCGGTAAAGGAGCCGGCTTCGATATTGCATTGAGTGGATGAAACAACGAGGCCGTTTCCCCCGGAGGCGGCTCTTCTCTATTCCGATTCCCGTTTCAAAAGGCCATGTCTACCCTCACCAACTCTCCGGTCAGCATTGCGATTGCATCACATGCCCATTTGCTGAAAGGCGGTCCGGACGATTACGATCCGTTGCTGGAACTCATCGGCGATGCACGCTTCGTGTTGCTGGGCGAAGCCAGCCACGGCACGCATGAGTTCTATCGCGAGCGGGCGGAAATTACCAAACGCCTGATTACCGAGAAGGGATACACCGCGGTCGCGGTGGAGGCGGACTGGCCGGACGCCTATCGCGTCAATCGCTACGTGCGCGGCACCAATGACGATCCCGACAGCGAGCGCGCATTGGCGGGATTCGAGCGCTTTCCGACATGGATGTGGCGCAATACCGATGTAGTTGAATTCGTCGACTGGCTACGGGCGTGGAACGATGCGCGGCCGGCGGACGTGGAAAAGGCCGGCTCGAAGGTGGGGTTTTATGGCCTCGATCTGTACAGCCTGTTTCTTTCAATAGAAGAAGTGCTGCGCTATCTCGACAAGGTCGATCCGGAAGCCGCCCGGCGCGCGCGCGAACGCTATGCCTGCTTCGACCATTACAAGGAAGATACGCAGCGCTATGGCTATGCGGCCGGCTTCGACCTTACTGAATCATGCGAACTGGCAGTCATGGAACAGCTGCGCGAATTGCGCATGCGTTCGACTGATTACAAGGATGAGGACCGGCAACTTGCAGCCGACGAATTTTTCTACGCCGAGCAAAACGCGCGGCTGGTGAAAAACGCGGAGCGGTACTATCGCTCGATGTTTAAAAATGAAGTGTCATCCTGGAACCTGCGCGATGAACACATGACGGAAACCCTGGTTGCATTGGCCAGCCATCTTTCGCAACCGGACAAACACGCGAAGATCGTGGTCTGGGAACATAACTCGCATATCGGCGACGCGCGCGCGACAGAAGTCAGCAAGCAAGGCGAGTGGAACGTAGGGCAGCTAACGCGCGAACTGTATGGTGCAGACGCAGTACTGGTGGGTTTTACCACTTATTCAGGAACGGTGACCGCGGCATCGGAATGGGGCGGACCGGCGGAAAAGAAACGTGTGCGGCCGGGCCTGGAAGGCAGTTATGAAGAGGCTTTGCATCGCACCGGACTTTCCCGTTTCATGCTGCCGCTGCGGGGAAAAACCGAAGCGGTAAAGGCATTGGCCGCCCGTTCGCTGCTGGAGCGTGCGATCGGGGTTATCTACCTCCCGCAAACCGAACGGCAGAGTCACTATTTCCGCGCCTTGCTGCCGCGACAGTTCGACGCAGTGCTGCACTTCGATGAGACGCGGGCGGTGGAACCACTGGAACGCTCGGCTCATTGGGAAACCGGCGAGGCGCCGGAGACTTATCCGTCAGGGATCTGAGTTTTCCCGGTGACGTATCGTGGGATGATAACTACGGGGATGACATCGCAAAATACGAAGATCGTAGGTTCAGTGGGACAGTCGGGATTAGCATCCCCACCCGGTGACTCACTGATTCGAAATTGCCAGCAGCCCCACAATCCCTGCCAGGTAAAGCACCAGCACGACAAATGAATCGATACCCATACGGGCAATCTGGCGTGAGGAGCGATATATCAGTCCGGTCATGTAGACGCCGGTAAGCAGGATGCCCAGGCCGCTCAGATAGATATCGGTCTTCTGCGCCAGCGGCAGTACCGCCTGGCCCGACAATAGCGTGGCAAGCAGAAACAGCACTGGAAGGAATGCGTTTCCTCCCAATACATCGCTGACGGCCATACGATAGTCGCCCATCTGCACCGCAGCCAGACCGGTCGATACCTGGGGCAACGCCGTTGCCGCCGCCCGCACGGTGGCGCCGAACACAACGCCGTTCATGCCGAACTGCCCGGCGATAGTGCGGCTGGTGGTTTCGAGTATGACGCCACATGCCAGGGTCACTGCGGCACCGATGGCAAATACGATGAGCGCACGCGGACCCGCGAGATTGGCCGGGGACCCGGGCAGCACACACTCGCCCCGCGCCCTGTCCGACGGCGGATCATCGTCGTCCGGCCATGACACGTTGCGCATTCTGCCGATCACGAGAAGCCCGAAGACCCACGTGCCGGCGATCAAGGTCTCCAGAGGCGCCATGCGCGCGTAAACCAGCGAAGCCGGCAACTGGCTCCCCATGATGACGAGGGCGAGGATAGCGATCACCAGCACGCCTTCCAGCACCATTTGGGGTGAAGCCGCGCGGTAAGTGAGCGACCCTTTCCCGCTCAGGCCGAAAACATCCAGCAGCACCAGCACGACCGTCTGCATTGCAATGCCGCCGAGCAGGTTGCCGATGGCAATCGCCAGGTCATGGCGCAATGCGCCGCTCGCGGTGATGGCAACTTCAGGAAGATTGGTGACGATGGCCAGGAAAATCATGCCGCCCAGAGCTTCGCCCAGCCCCCAACGCTCGCATAGTGCGTCGGTCGCTCTCGACAATTGGACGCCGGCCATCCATACGCCTGCTGCTGCGGCAAGGAAGAGGGCTATGAGCGCGGCAAGGGGAAGATCGGACAACATTGCATACCACCGCCATTCCGATCCGTTCGCGGCGGGAGCTTTCACCTCGCGAGGAAAAGCTCCGCACCTGGGACGACACTACTTATTGTCCTTGACCTCCTTGAAGTCCGCATCAACCACGTCTTCCTGCGGCTGCCCCTGGTCGCGCGCGTCCGCTCCTGCTGCGGCCGCGCTTGCGGCTTGCTGCGCTTGCGTGTCGGCATACATTTTCTCGCCGAGTTTCTGCGCGGCGGTGGAGAGGGCCTGGATCTTCGACTCGATCCCGGATCTGTCATTGCTCTTCAAGGCTTGTTCCAGCTCCTGGAGCGACGCCTCGATCCTCGATTTTTCATCCGCCTCGACCTTGTCGCCATACTCGCTCAATGCTTTCTTCGTCGAGTGCACCAGCGCGTCGCCCTGATTGCGTATGTCAGCGAGCTCCTTCAGCTTCCTGTCCTCATCCGCATGCAGTTCAGCCTCCTTCACCATCCTCTCGATTTCCTGTTCGGTCAGCCCGGAGTTGGCCTTGATGGTGATCTTGTTTTCCTTGCCGGTGGACTTGTCTTTCGCACCGACATGGAGAATGCCGTTGGCGTCGATATCGAAGGTCACTTCGATCTGGGGCATGCCGCGCGGCGCGGGGGGAATGCCTTCGAGGTTGAACTCGCCCAGCATCTTGTTGCCGGCTGCCATTTCCCGCTCGCCCTGGTAGACCTTGACGGTCACTGCGGGCTGGTTGTCGTCCGCAGTCGAATACACCTGGCTGAACTTGGTGGGAATGGTGGTGTTCTTTTCGATCATTTTGGCCATCACACCGCCCATCGTTTCAATACCGAGCGAGAGCGGCGTCACATCCAGCAGCAACACATCCTTGCGTTCGCCTCCCAGCACCGCGCCCTGGATCGCTGCACCCAGCGCCACGGCTTCATCCGGGTTGACGTCCTTGCGCGGTTCCTTGCCAAAGAAGCCCTTGACCCGTTCCACCACTTTCGGCATCCGTGTCTGGCCACCGACCAGGATCACGTTGACGACGTCTTCGACTTTCAGGCCGGCATCCTTGATCGCGATGCGGCACGGCTCGATCGATTCCTCGATCAGGTCTTCCACCAGCGATTCCAGCTTGGCGCGGGTGACCTTCATCGTCATATGAACTGGTGCGCCATTGGACATTGCAAGATAGGGCTCATTGATTTCGGTTTGCTGCGTCGAAGACAGCTCGATCTTGGCGCGTTCGGCGGCAATCTTTATGCGTTGCAAGGCAATCGGATCCTTGGAGAGGTCGATGCCGTTGTTCTTCTTGAATTCATCGATGATGTAATTGATCAACCGCTGGTCGAAATCTTCGCCGCCAAGGAAGGTATTGCCATTGGTCGAAAGCACTTCGAATTGCTTCTCGGCCCCCATCTCGGCGATCTCGATGATGGAAATATCGAAGGTGCCGCCGCCAAGATCGTATACCGCTATCTTCTGATCGCCCTTGGCGGTCTTGTCCATGCCGTATGCAAGCGCGGCTGCGGTCGGCTCATTGATGATGCGCTTGACGTCGAGGCCGGCGATGCGTCCGGCGTCCTTGGTCGCCTGGCGCTGTGAGTCGTTGAAATAAGCAGGAACGGTAATGACCGCTTCCGTCACCGTCTCGCCGAGATAGTTTTCCGCATCTTTTTTCACCTTGCGCAGGATCTCCGCGGAGACCTGCTGTGGCGAAAGCTTCTTGCCGCGCACTTCGATCCAGGCATCGCCGTTATCGGCCTTGATGATCTTGTACGGCATCAGCTTGATGTCCTTCTGCACTTCCGCCTCGTCGAACTTTCGACCGATCAGTCGCTTTACCGCATAAATCGTATTCTGCGAATTGGTGACCGCCTGGCGTTTCGCCGGTGCGCCGACCAGCACTTCGCCGTCTTCCGTGTATGCAACCACGGATGGCGTGGTGCGCTGGCCTTCGGAATTTTCAATCACCTTCGGGTGATGACTTTCGACGGTCGCGACGCAGGAGTTGGTTGTGCCCAAATCAATACCTATGATTCTGCCCATGATATTTACCTCATTCTTGATAACTGTACCCAATTGCCTGGTGAAGACGAAAAGCCGTCTCCCCAAGTGCCTGCATCAGGACGGCTTTTGTTCCGGTGCCTGTTGCTGCGCTGCCGGTTGTGCGGGCGCTTGTTGTTGAGATCCCTTCTGTTGAGATACCGTCACCAACGCGGGGCGCAGCAGCCGGTCAGCAATCATGTAACCTTTTTGCAGCACATTGACGACGGTATTTGCTTCCTGGTCCGCGGGCACCATGGAAATCGCCTGGTGCCTGGCGGGGTCCAGCCTGTCCCCGGCAGCTGGATTAATTTCGGACAAGCGATTCCGCTCGAACGCCGATTGCAACTGTTTCAGCGTCATGTCCACGCCTTCCTTCAGCGATTCGGTGGAAGGGGTTTCGACTTGCAAGGCCCGTTCCAAGCTGTCCTTTACCGGTACCAAAGCATCGGCGAAATCCTCGATGGCAAATTTGTGCGCGCGCGCAATATCCTCCTGCGCACGGCGACGCATGTTCTCGACCTCTGCACGCGCCCGCAACAGCGACTCGTGCATTTCGTTCGCCCTGTTCTCCGCATCATTGATCTGCGCCTCAAGTTCGGCATTCGGCTCGCCGCCCTCTTCATCGCGCGCCCTCTGCTCGCCCTGCGCACCTTGTCCATCTGGTTTTTTTTGCTCTTGCGCCTGTTCCTGGTTCTGCATGAAAAACCCTCCTGCATTGAAAAGTTCCGGCACCAGAATTGCGGGACCGATAATGAGTAATCCGACATCTTTTCGACAGCTTTTCGCAGGGAGATATCCATGGTTCCCAAATTTATCGGGGGGCATGGAGGAGGAACTGCGCCACGGGATTATTGCGCCGGGGGAGGAGGACGCAGGGCGCATCACGATGCGCCCTGCGCGGTGCCTTAACTGCGACTTCGGGGTATCGGACCAAGGCCTTCCGATCGGCTTCATTGGCCATGCCGGATAAAGGCATGCGAGTGCCGGGCACGATAAGCTTATGCACGTGCAGGCCTTTCCAAAATGTGATGTAAGCTTTATTCCTATGCAGCGTTACCTGATCATTGCCGGACTTATCCTGCTTGCCGTCGGCGCGGCATGGCCATGGATTTCGAAAGTACCGTTCGGCCGTCTGCCGGGCGATATACACATCGTGCGCGATGGTTTCAGCTTTCATTTTCCGATCGTGACCTGTATCGTGATTTCCGTGCTTCTGTCGATTGTGTTCTCGATATTCCGCCGCTAGCGTTCGCACGCCGAACGTGGAAATGCCTCGGCCGCAGCACATTATTGAAAAAGCCATCACAATGACGCACGTTGACCCGAGTCAACGGCAATTCGGGGGCTTTCCACCATGTTTGCCCCATATCTGCGAAAATTCGTCTTTTAATTTTTTCGGCGCGCAAGCTTTCCGCCCAGGCGTCTCCCTCGCAATTCAGTCCTCATTGGAGACCTCGATGAAATTCCGCTTCCCCATCGTCATCATTGACGAAGACTTCCGCTCCGAAAACACTTCCGGCCTCGGCATCCGCGCACTCGCGGATGCGATGGAAAAAGAAGGGATGGAGGTCCTGGGCGTTACGAGCTACGGCGACCTGTCTCAATTCGCGCAGCAGCAATCGCGCGCGTCCGCTTTCATCCTTTCGATCGATGATGAAGAATTCGGCGGCGGCTCGCACGAAGAGACCGACCAGGCGTTGAAATCGCTGCGCGCCTTCGTCGAAGAGATTCGCTACAAGAACGCCGACATCCCGATTTACCTCTACGGCGAAACCCGCACTTCGCGCCATATCCCGAACGACATCCTGCGCGAACTGCACGGTTTCATTCACATGTTCGAGGACACGCCGGAGTTCGTCGCGCGCCACATCATCCGCGAAGCCAAGTCCTACCTCGACGGCCTGGCGCCGCCGTTCTTCCGCGCGCTGGTCAACTACGCCACCGACGGTTCGTACTCGTGGCACTGCCCCGGCCACTCGGGCGGCGT
>JAQGMD010000144.1 GCA_028292565.1 Burkholderia sp.
CGAGCAAAAGCTGGGTATCGCCGAACGGCGTAAACGGCGCTTCGAACGCATCAGCGAGATCCCGTTTACCTCGGAACGCAAGATGATGTCCACGATAGAGATGGACCATGAGCACAACGATGAGATCGTCGTTATCACCAAGGGCGCCCCGGATGTACTTCTTCAGCAGTGCACCCGGGCTCGCGTCGGAGCGGAAGTGGTCGCACTCGACGACGAAATCCGCAAGCGGCTGCTGGCTGACGTCGACACCCTTTCCGATGCCGCGCTGCGCACGCTTGCCGTGGCTTACCGCCCCCTTGCACCAGGTGAAGACCCGCAAGCAATGGAATTCCTGGAGCAGAATCTTATTTTCGTGGGCACCGTAGGCATTATCGATCCGGCTCGCGAAGAAGCCGGCCAGGCCATTAAAGAGGCTCGCCGGGCCGGCATCCGGATCATCATGATTACCGGCGACCACCCGCGCACGGCGGCGCGCATTGCCTCGGACCTCGGCATCGTCGAAGCCGGTGCGCCGGCGCTGACGGGGCTCGAAATTGACAAGTTGGACGACGCAGCCTTTGCCGATGCGGTCCGCAAAACATCTGTATACGCGCGCGTGGCGCCCCAGCACAAATTAAGGATTGTCGATGCGCTACAGGCTGACGGGAACGTAGTCGCGATGACTGGCGATGGCGTCAACGACGCCCCGGCGCTGAAGTCCGCCGACATCGGCATCGCGATGGGCATTACCGGCACGGAGGTAACGAAGGAGGCGGCCAAGATGATTCTCGCCGACGACAATTTCGCGACGATCGTGGAAGCTGTGCGTGAAGGTCGAGGCATCTTCGACAACATCAGGAAATTCCTGCGCTACCTGCTGTCTTCAAACATGGGCGAGGTATTGACCGTTTTTCTGGGCGTTGTACTAAGCGGCGTCATCGGGCTCAGGGAAACGGGCGGAGCGGTGGCACTGCCCCTGCTCGCGACTCAAATCCTCTGGATCAATCTCCTGACCGATTCGGGGCCGGCACTGGCAATGGGTGTCGACCCACAGACCGACGACGTCATGGTACGCAAGCCGCGCCTGCTGACCGACCGGATGATTGACGCGCAAATGTGGGCAAGCGTGCTTCAGACCGGCCTGGTAATGGCCGTGGTGACGCTGCTGACGATCGATATGTATTTGCCTGGAGGGCTGATAGAAGGAACCCGCGATCTCGCCAACGCACGTACGGCCGGCTTCACGGTGCTGGTCTTTGCACAGTTGTATAACTGCTTCAACGCTCGCTCGCACACCGCAAGCGCCTTCCGCCACCTGTTCACCAACAGGTGGCTGTGGGGCGCGGTGGGAGTGTCATTGATACTACAGGTCGCTGTAGTCCATTTCGAGTTCCTTAACCTTGCGTTCGGCACGGTCCCGCTGGAACCCGATCAGTGGCTGGCATGCGCTGCGATGGCTAGTGTCGTCCTTTGGTTCAGTGAGCTGCGCAAGCTATGGGATCGTGCAGTACGGGGCTGAGGCTAGGACGACGGTAAGGCGTGCCGGACTTGGTGAGCGGACCTCTGCGGACCGTGATTGACAGCGCCGCCATCTAGCGCACAATCAGCACCGGCACACTGTCAGGATTTTCATTGTTGCATGCTTCATTATTGAGATATCGAAAAACACTACCGCTTCTGTATATCAGCGGCATAATTGCGCAGATCGAGACGCAAGGCCGTAGTCTCATCATTGGGGAACGGGCGAATTTCGAATCCAAATCGTTCGGCCAGTTTCAGCACACCGGCGTTCTGCGTCAACGCTTCGCCGGTCATTTCTCTCGTGCCGCGGCTGCGGCAATAACGAATCAGTTTCTCCATCAATACGGTGCCCAAGCCCTGCGCCTTGAGATCGGACCGAACAATGACCGCGAACTCCGCCGATATGTTGTCCGGGTCCGCAACAACACGCGCTACGCCGAGGGTCTCGCATCCGCCATCCGCCCTTTTCCTGGTAGCGATGAAGGCCATTTCGCGGTCGTAGTCGATCTGTGTGAAGCGCGCCAGTTGCGACGGCTGAAGCTCGCGTATTTGGATAAACATGCGAAAGCGCACGTCTTCCGGATCGAGCTCGGAAAAAAACGCGATATGTGCGGCTCCATCTTCCGGCTGGATCGGCCGCAGCAGCACCGGACCGCCTTGCCAGGTAATCCATTGCTCCAGTTCCTTGGGATAAGGGCGGATCGCGAGACGCTCGAGACCAGTTGCTGTATCGGGCTGCCTGATCCGCACGCGAGCATCCAGCGCAATCACCCCGTGCGCGTCGGCCAGCAGAGGATTGATATCAAGTTCGACGATCTCGGGGATATCGGAAACCAGATGGGATACTTGGATCAGGACCCGGCAGACCGCATCGATATCCGCGGCGGGACGATTGCGATAACCTGCAAGCAGTTTTGACACGCGGGTGCGAGAAATCATGTCGTGCGCCAGCACCATGTTCAAGGGCGGCAAGCCGACCGTATTGTCGTCCATCACTTCTACCGCGACGCCGCCCTGACCGAACAGGATAACCGGACCGAATACCGGATCGGTGGTGACACCGATAATCAGTTCAT
>JAQGMD010000149.1 GCA_028292565.1 Burkholderia sp.
CAGCGGGCATGACAACGATTGCAGCGGCCTGGGGTTACTGTGGCAACGTCGAACCGATGATCTGGGGAGCCGATGCGATAGCGGAAACGCCGCTGCAAGTGTTTGATCTGATTCGCGAAAAACTTACTTGAATTCTCGCGGGCCAGTCCCATCTGATGCTATACAATAGATGTTGTACTACTGCTTATGGGGGCGACCTGGTTTCGACAGGGTTTGCAAAGCAGCGCAGGGCATACCGAGGCCTGGCTACCTCGTAAATCCAACCGGAAATGCTTAAATGCAAACGATGAATCTTACGCTCTCGCAGCGTAAACCACTAGAAACCTAAGAACTTTCTAGCTCTACACCGTCTCTTCCCTGGGGCGGGCTGGCAACAGCAGTAGAGTCATTTACAGGGAATCGCGTTACGTCGGGTCACTTGGCGTAACGTTAAACTTAGGTGACTCGCCTTGACGAAGCGTGTGCGTCCGCGTCGGCAGGGTTAAAACCAATTGGCAGCACTAAGTATGTAGAACTGTCTGTAGAGTGCCTTTGGACGCGGGTTCGATTCCCGCCGCCTCCACCAATTGAACGTTTAAAGACGTTTAGTATCATCGGAAAACCCACGTAAGCTGCCGAGCTTACGTGGGTTTTTTGTTTGAGGTTCCTTATTTACCGAAGCCGACCGTTTCCATCACCCGCACACATCCTCCTCCGCCATCGCCTGCATTAAACCGCGTCACAAACAACACAGTTGGCTACTGGAAATTGACGTTTTTGTTGTCATTCACTTAATATTAATAACATATTAATAACTTACCGACAGTGTCATGCCTTTCTCCCGCTAAATGCGGCTCTTCTCTCTGGAGGTGCTTATGCAGCCAAATGAACAGTTCACCAAGGACTATGGACGCCACCTGCTTCAAAGGCTGGCCGAGCGGCGCCAAAGCCAGACCCCTGGACGCAAAGATCCTGAATGGATGACAGCTTACTGGGAGCGGATAGGGGTGCTGCCATGATTAGCCGCGCACAACTCCGTCGCGTTCTGGGCCTGGACGAAGCGCATGGAGAGAACGTCTTGAACCGGGCCTGGGATGTTAAAACCTACATACACGTAGGCGCGAGCAAATACCAGGTCTGCTATATCGAAAATCGCTTTGTTGCGTTCCTTCCCGGCTTCATGGTGACTGGCGAAACAATGGAAAAGACACGGGATGGGGCAATTGAAGCTCTGGAGCGTACGCGAATGGGCGCGCGTTAACGGATAAACACCGGCTGACCCGCGCGGTGCCTGACTTCCCGAAGCGGCGGTTCAGAATCCGCGTTCTACTTCCTGTCATGCCGCCCGGGTCGGGAGCTAGTCCTTGTTTGTTCTCATATCCCCCTCAATACAAAAATCATCTCGTCACTCTGACAGGGGCAGACTTGTCAGCTGTTTGTCAGCCTAACCTCAGCTTAGTGTCAGGACAGCCCGGTAGCATTGCCTGCAGAAACCCGAATCGTTTGCTGATGTACTGAATTTTCAATATGTCAAATGAGCCAGGGTTCAGAGTCGTCGCGACGGCGATCGCGGCGATACAACGAGTTATCAGGAGATATGTATGGGTGCCACAGTAAAACCAGTAGCAGTCACAACGACACGCAAACCATGGGCAACAATGAGTGGCGCCGGAAAGGCGCGATACGCCGCAAGAGTCTGCGTGATGATATGCACTATGGGCTTCATCTGCGGAAACGCATTGGTAGAGGGCATGAAGTACGAGACGTAGTCCGTCCGTTTTCCGCCAGCCGGCGATCGTGCCGGCTGAACCCGTTTTCCGCAATTCCGTCCGGACTTGCCGGCGCAGGAGAGCACTCCGTCACATCATCCGATGACGCCCGGTGCAAACAATCAGACTGATAAGCCGCAAATCCAGCGGCGCATGCTTTGGGTAGCCTTTGGATTCATGCAGAACGAGCGAACTACCGTCGTTGCTTCTGCTGCCTTCCTTGCCTCCTTACCGCGATCCGGCGGCCAATCTTTTCAAGACATGCGACCATGGATATCACTATCCCTGCCGATGCCCGCGACACCATTCCCGTACCTCTTTCCGTCGCGCCCGCAGTTGCCACGGGACTGGTTCTGCAAGGAGGCGGAGCGCTCGGCGCCTTCGAACTCGGCGCCATCGAATGCCTGCTCGACAGCGGCATCAGACCAGACGTCGTCTCCGGCGTATCGATCGGTTCAATCAATGCGTCGGTACTATGCGGCCACCGCGGGAATGATCCAAAAAAGAGTCTTCACGATCTCTGGCAGGACCTCACAACGTTAAGCGTGCCCATGCAATCAGACGCCGTGAACCGCAACATGTCTACGTTTGGCTGCCCGGGCATGTACCGGATGCGCATCGATTATTGGGACTTCAGTCGTTGGACCAGTTTCTATGACACCACTCCGCTGGTGACCACGCTCAAAAAGCATATCGACTTCGACAAGCTCAATCCCGATAGCGATGCACCGCGGCTGATCATCACCGCGACGAATATTTACACCGGAAAACTTGAGCACTTCGACAGCCAGGTGATGCAAATCACGCCGGACCACATACGTGCAAGCGGGAGCCTGCCTCCCAGCTTTCCGGCGACCAAGGCTCCCGCGCCACCTCGTTCGGGCGGCAGCGAACATGTCTACTGGGACGGGGGATTGTTCGATAACACGCCTTTATCCATGGTGATAGAAGCGTTACAGGAAAATGTGGAATCAGCCAAACGACTCTATGTGATTTCCCTGTTCCCCGGCGCCGCAGTTTCCGCACCGGAGAACCTGAATGAGGTGTTCGCGCGCATGACGACCCTGGCGTTCAGCCACAAAATGGCGAGCGACATGAAGCGCGCCAGCAAGACTACCGAGCTGATTAAGTTTGGGATGGCGCTGGATCGGCTCATGGAGTTGAGAAAGGACGATACGGAGCTGCAACGGCTCAAGGAATCTCCAGGATATAAAGTGCTGAAGAACTTCGATGCTCCGATCGACATTATCGAAATCACGAACGTGAGTGCGAGCGGCGCTTCCGATTTTTCCGCCGCCGGCATTGAGCGGCGGCGGGAGTCGGGCTATCAGGCTACAGCAGCCAAGCTTGCCGCGGAGTCCGCGTGCTAGTTTAATGACCGCGCATTTCAGTGTCTGGCCTCGTCCTCCGGCATGCCCGAAAGAAGCTCCGCCAGCTCATCCGCATGCTCTTCTTCCACCGCCAATATCCCTTCGAGCACGCGACGGCTGGTCGGATCCTTATCGCCGAGATAACGAATCATTTCGCCGTAGCTGTCGATTGCGATACGTTCTGCCACCAGATTTTCCCTGATCATGTCGGTCAGTGATTTCGCTTCCACATATTCGGCGTGGCTGCGCGTGGTCAGTCCCTCAGGTGAAAAGTTCGGCTCGCCACCCAATTGAACGATGCGCTCCGCAATCTGGTCCGCATGCCCCTGCTCTTCATTGGAATGCACAAGGAATTCTTCGGCGACCGCCGGCGAATGGATGCCACGCGCCATGAAGTAATGTCTCCGATAACGCAAAACGCAAACGATTTCAGTCGCAAGCGCCTCGTTTAACAGCTTTACCACGGTATCGCGATCGGCCGCATAGCCAGGCGTCACAGCACCTTCTTCAATATGTTGGCGTGCCCGATTGCGCAGGGTTT
>JAQGMD010000185.1 GCA_028292565.1 Burkholderia sp.
GTGATACGACTACATTATTTCAAAGTGGGGTAGGACTGTGGGTAGACCCATTCAATCACATTGAAACCCGCACCAGTACTGTCATGCTGGCGGAGACGGAGGGATTCGAACCCTCGATACAGGTTTAAGCCCATATGCTTCCTTAGCAGGGAAGTGCCTTCGACCACTCGGCCACGTCTCCACATACTCAGAGCGGTAATCGCTACACGCTCCGGTAAAGAGCCGCATGATAACTTCTCACGCGGACTTGGTCAATGGAACAATGCAATCTGCTTTACTTAGATCAAGCTTTTTCCAGGTCGAACACCTTGTGCAGCGCGCGCACTGCCAGCTCCATGTACTTCTCGTCGATCAGCACCGAAATCTTGATCTCGGAAGTGGAGATCATCAGGATGTTGATGCCCTCTTCCGACAGGGTGCGGAACATCTGCGAAGCAATGCCGACATGGCTGCGCATGCCGACACCGACTACCGACACCTTCGACACCTTGGCGTCGCCAACGATGCTGGCCGCGCCGATGTGCTCCTTGACGCTCTTGGCCAACACATCCATTGCCTTCGCGTACTCGCCGCGGGCGACGGTGAAGGTGAAATCGGTTTTGCCTTCGACCGACTGGTTCTGGATGATCATGTCGACTTCGATGTTCGCATCGGCGACCGGGCCGAGTATCTGATAGGCGACGCCCGGGCGGTCAGGCACGCCCAGCACGGTAATCTTCGCTTCGTCGCGATTGAACGCGATCCCGGAAATGACGGCTTGTTCCATGTGTGTATCTTCCTCAAACGAAATCAGGGTGCCGGAATTGGCTTCTTCTTCCAGCGACATCAGCGGGTCGGTCAGCGACGACAGCACGCGCGTCGGCACCTTGTAGTTGCCGGCGAATTCGACCGAGCGAATCTGCAGCACTTTCGAGCCCAGCGATGCCAGCTCGAGCATTTCCTCGAATGTCACGGTCTTCAGGCGGCGCGCCTCGGATACCACGCGAGGATCGGTCGTATAGACGCCGTCTACGTCAGTGTATATCAGGCACTCCGCCGCTTTCAGCGCGGCTGCCACCGCCACTGCGGAGGTATCGGAACCGCCGCGGCCAAGCGTGGTGATATTGCCATGGTCGTCCACCCCCTGGAATCCGGTGATGATGACGATCCTGCCTGCCTGCAGATCCTTGCGCACCTTAGCGTCGTCAATCGACTGGATGCGTGCCTTGGTGAAAGCGGAATCGGTTTTGATCGGAACTTGCCAGCCGGCGTAGGACACAGCCTGTTTGCCGATCGAATGCAAAGCCATCGACAGCAGTGCTACCGAGACCTGCTCGCCGGTGGAAGCCAGCATATCGAGCTCGCGCGGATCCGGCTGCGGCATGATTTCCTTGGCCAGGCCGATAAGGCGGTTGGTCTCGCCGGACATAGCCGACGGTACCACAACGATCTGGTGACCAGCGTCATGCCATTTGGCGACGCGCTTCGCGACATTCTTGATGCGCTCGGTCGAGCCCATCGATGTGCCGCCGTATTTGTGGACGATTAAAGCCATAAAGTGCTTGAGGAAAGATTGGACAGCGAAATAAACCCTTTAGTGTACATGCAGCATCGCAAGATGACAAGTCACAAGCCTGTGCGGCAGGTGAGGAGTGAAGGTTATCAGAAGAGGCGAATTGCCTATTCATAGGGAAGCATTCCGTGTCGCCACCACCGTCGTAGGTGGGATGCCAATCCCAACATTCCACCCTATGCAATACGAAAGGCCCTCGCTCGTCTCCACCGGCTACGGACTTACAGAGGCCACTCCGGATCCACCTCCCAGCGTAGGCGTATGCACGTCGCGTCCAAACCGAAATGATGACTATCCATCCCGATCGCTGCAGCGAATAACAACTCCCCGCCTGCCGTCACCACCGGCAGCCGTTCGCGTTCCCATGCCGGGACATCCAATGCCTGGTAATGCTGCTTGAGACTGCGCGTAGGACGATTCGGCGCCGGCTTTAAACGCTCGCCACCGCTGCGATGTCGGATCATCAATGCCTGCCCGCGCAACCAATCCGCATCAACGCCCTGCTCCGCCTGCTCGAAATGCAAAGTACCGCCAAAGGCCGCAAAGCGCATCTGCGTCTCGCCATTCCACCGAAACTCAAAGGGCAATGCGCTCATACCATCGTCATCGCGCCGCGGCACCAGGAACACCCGGTCTCGATGGCGCCTGATGTGGCAATCCGCGTGCGTCACGCACAACTGCGCATCAGCCCGCGCATCGAGCAACTGCACGCGCATCTCACTCAACCAAGCAGTCGCAGGCATGCGCACGCCTCGCGATGCAAACCAGTAGCGCAGCAGGTTATCAATGCGATCGGTGCTCAGCAACCGGAGGCGATTGATATCGATGCACTCGCCCTCCAGGCAGCGCGAGAGGTCCTGCGCCGCCAGTTCGTTCAACAACCTCTGCGCCGATTGCGCGTGTTGCGCCATGCGCGCGATGCGCTGCTGGTATCCCGGAAAATATTCAGCGAGCGACGGCATCACCCGATGGCGCAAGGCATTGCGCGCATAGCGCGTATCGGTATTCGATTCATCCTCGATATAGGCGATGCTTTTTGTCGAAGCGTACTCTTCCAGCTCAGCCCGCGAAACTGCAAGCAGCGGACGGGCCATGAGAAGCTCCGCATCGCCCAACAGGCCGGGCGCGGTATTGGCCGCCTCCATCCCCGCCAATCCCGCGACACCCGACCCGCGCAGCAACTGCAGCAGTACCGTCTCGGCCTGATCGTCCTGATGATGCGCGGTCAGCAGCAAAGGCATGCCATGCGCACGGCACAGGTCACCGAGCGCGCTATAGCGGCTGAGCCGGGCCGCCTCTTCCACTCCGGTATCCGCTGTCCCCGAAAGCTGTACGCGACGCGCATCGAACGTCACACCGAGCCGCTCGCACTCGCGCCGGCAGTGCGCCAGCCAGTCGTCCGCATTCGGGCTGATGCCATGATGGACATGGAAGGCAAACAGCACCATGCCATGCGCAGCGGCGTAATCGCGCGCAATATGCAACAGGACCGATGAATCCAGTCCGCCGCTATAAGCGACTGCCGCAGCCGGTACGCCAGAAACACAAACGCGCGCTCGAATCTCTCCGAGCGCGCGTTCGAAAGCGCCGATAACCGGCGCCACTTGCTTATTCATCGCAGAGCCATCTCATTCCTGAGAATTGATTTCCTTGAATTTGCCATAGCTCATCAGCTTCTCATGACGCGCCGTCAGCAATTCCTTGGTCTTCATGCCCTGGAACTGGCGCAGCGTATCCGCCAACGCGCGCTTGAGCATCACCGCCATTTGCTTCGGATCGCGATGTGCGCCGCCGAGCGGCTCCTGAATGATCTTGTCGATCAGGTTCATGGCTTTCAGGCGATGCGCGGTCAACCCCAGGGCTTCCGCCGCATCGGATGCGCGTTCGGCAGTCTTCCAGAGTATCGATGCGCAACCTTCCGGCGAAATCACCGAGTACGTCGCATACTGCAGCATCAACACCGCGTCGCCGACCGCAATCGCCAGCGCGCCGCCCGATCCGCCCTCGCCGATGATCGTAGCGATCAGGGGCACCTTCAGTTCCGCCATCACGTACAGATTGTGGCCGATCGCTTCCGACTGGCCGCGCTCTTCCGCATCGATGCCCGGGAACGCGCCCGGTGTATCGACGAAGGTAAATACCGGCAAGCCGAACTTCTCCGCCACCTTCATCAGGCGCATCGCCTTGCGATAGCCCTCGGGCTTGGGCATACCGAAATTGCGCAGTGCGCGCTCTTTGGTATCACGGCCCTTCTGATGCCCGATCACCATGCAAGCCTGGCCATTGAAGCGCGCCAGGCCGCCGACGATCGACTGGTCATCCGCATACGTGCGGTCGCCGTGCAACTCATGGAAGTCCGTGAAAATCTCGTTCACGTAATCCATCGTGTAAGGACGCTGCGGATGCCGCGCGATTTGCGAAACCTGCCAGGGCGTCAGCTTCGCGTAGATGTCCTTGGTCAGTTGCTGGCTTTTTTTCGAAAGCCGCTCGATTTCTTCGGAAATATCGACAGCGGAGTCGTCCTGCACAAAGCGCAGCTCCTCGATTTTGCCTTCCAGTTCTGCAATGGGCTGTTCAAAACCGAGAAAGGTTGTTTTACTCATCGTGCCTCCTATTTCGACACTAACTATTTCAATATGCTACAGGATCGGCGGCAGCATCCAGGCTGCGCCACAAATACCATGTTGCGACTGTGCGCCACGGCTCCCAATTGGCAGCCACTTCCCGGGCATCGCTGCGCGATACAGGCTCGCCGGAAAAGTAATTGATGCTGATGCCTTTGAGCAGACCAACGTCGTCCAAAGGCAATATATTGGGCCGGAGCAAATTAAATATCAAAAACATCTCCGCTGTCCAGCGGCCAATGCCCCGAATCTGAACCAACTCGGTAATAACGTCCTCGTCATCCATCTCCGCCCACTTGTCAACATGCACACGTTTGGCTTTGAAATGTTCCGCCAGATCAACAATGTACTCTGCTTTACGCTTGGATAAACCGCATAACGCCAGGTCGCCATTGCCGGCTTTCAGGATCTGCGCAGGTGTGCATTTCGGACACACTTCAAGCAGGCGCTGCCAGACTGTCTCGGCCGCTTTCACCGAAATCTGCTGACCGATAATCGAACGCGCCAGTGTGACGAAAGGTTCGCCCCGCCCTATCAGGTGCAAATCGCCAAACTGCGGAATCACCTTGCGCATGATGCGGTCGCGCTTCATCAGCTCTTCCTTGGCATCCTGCCAATAGGATGGCACACAGACAGTCTCAGCCCCGTTGGCTCGTTTCACCGTTGCCATCGGAGCTATGCCCTTCGCCACTCGGTGATGCCGCCCGGCTTGTCTTCCAGGATCACGCCGTTCTCCAGCAATTCAGCGCGTATACGATCGGCTTCGGCAAAGTTACGGGATTTCTTCGCTTCCGCGCGCGCCGCGATCCGCCCCGCGATCGTTTCCTCGCTATAGCCGCCCTCGACCGCGCCAGCCTGCAAAAATTCCTGCGGCGAGCGCTGCAACAGCGCGATAGCGCCAGCCAGGCGTTTCAACTGCCGGGCCAGTATCGGCGACCGGGTCTTGTTCACTTCATTGGCGAGGTCGAACAGGACGGAAATGGCGATCGGCGTATTGAAGTCATCGTTCATCGCCTCGGCGAATCGCACCGCATGCTGCTCCGCCATATCCAGCGGCTGGTCATCCGGCGCCACTTCCTTCAAGGCAGTATAGAGCCGCGTCAATGCATGTTTGGCGTCATCAAGATGCGCATCCGAATAATTGAGCGGGCTGCGATAGTGCGCGCGCAGGATGAAGAAGCGCACGACTTCCGGATCGTACCTCTTCAGCACGTCGCGAATCGTGAAGAAATTGCCGAGCGACTTCGACATCTTCTCGTCGTCGACCCGGATGAAACCATTGTGCATCCAGTAATTGACGAACGGATGCCGGTGCGCGCCCTCGGACTGCGCGATTTCATTTTCGTGATGCGGGAACTGCAAGTCCTGCCCGCCGCCGTGGATGTCGAACTGCTCGCCGAGCAGTTCACATGCCATCGCCGAGCATTCGATATGCCACCCCGGACGGCCTTTGCCCCAGCGCGATTCCCATTTCACTTCATCCGGCTCGGATTCCTTGGACGCTTTCCAAAGGACGAAATCCAGCGGATCGCGTTTGCCGGTGTTGAGGTCGACCCGCTCACCCGCACGCAGATCATCGAGCGACTTGCCGGACAGCTTTCCATAGCCTTCGAAATCGCGCACGGAATAGTTCACGTCGCCATCGTTGGCTTTGTAAGCCAAACCATTTTTCTCGAGCTTTTCAATCAGGCCCAGCATCTGCGGCACGTAATGCGTCGCACGCGGTTCATGATCGGGTTTTTGCACGCCGAGCGCAGCGGCATCCTCATCCATCGCGGTGATGAAGCGCTGCGTCAATCGGGAAATCGACTCGCCATTCTCGACCGCGCGCTTGATGATCTTGTCGTCGATATCGGTAATGTTGCGGACATAGGTAACTTCATAGCCCGAGGTACGCAGCCAGCGCTGCACCATGTCGAATACCACCATCACGCGCGCATGTCCGAGATGGCAATAGTCATAGACTGTCATGCCGCACACGTACATACGGACCTTGCCCGCTTGCATCGGGACAAAAGCCTGCTTTTCACGCGTCAGCGTGTTATAGATTTTTACGGCACTCATTGGGGGCGATTATTTGTTCCGGCCTGTGGTTGTCAAAGTATTGCTCGCCACTACACGCACTCCTCGGGGACTGCCGCATGACGTAATGCAATAGGGTCGCCGAAACCCTCTCTAGAGCTTAGTTTGATAAAATGCATCATTCAGCTGCAGTATAACATCGATGATACGGCGTCCCTTTTCAGCCTTGGCCATAGGTTAGCCGCTGGGGGACAAGGAAGATACACAATCGAAAATGGTCTGTAAAGGACTTGAGGAATACACAATGACAATTTCACGCCGCACCTTCACTCGCCTGCTCGCCGCATTGTCGCTCGCCAGCGCCGTACAGGGTGTGCAAGCCGCTGACCAACCGCAGGTTACGCTGAAAACCAATATGGGCGATATCGTACTGGAACTCTATCCGGACAAAGCGCCCAAGAGCGTTGCCAACTTTCTCAGCTACGTCAAAAGCGGCCACTACAGCGGCACCGTTTTCCATCGCGTCATCAACAATTTCATGATCCAGGGCGGCGGCTTCGACAAGGACATGAACCAGAAGCCAACCACCACCAAGGTGCAGAACGAAGCAAACAACGGCCTGAAAAACGAAGCATACAGCGTTGCGATGGCGCGCACATCGGATCCGCACTCCGCGTCCGCGCAGTTTTTCATCAATGTAAAAGACAACAGGTTTCTCGATTATCCGGGGCAGGACGGCTACGGCTACACGGTTTTCGGCAAAGTCGTCAAAGGTATGGAAGTCGTGAACAAAATCAAAACTGTGGAAACCACCAACCGCGGCATGCATCAAAACGTCCCGGTCCAGCCGGTCGTGGTCGAATCCGCGACGATAGCTGGCAAGTAACATCCACAGTTTTCCCCTCGAAACCAGGTATCGCTAACCCATCAGATAGGAACGTAAATGGCTGTCCTCCTCACCACCAATCACGGCAAGATCAAACTCGAACTCGACGCGGCCAAAGCGCCCAAGACCGTCGAAAACTTCCTGGCCTATGTCAAAGCCGGCCACTACGACAACACAATCTTTCATCGCGTCATCGACGGCTTCATGATCCAGGGCGGCGGCTTTGAAGAAGGCATGAAACAAAAACCGACCAACGCACCGGTCGAAAACGAAGCCAAGAACGGCCTGAAGAACGAGCCTTACACGATCGCCATGGCCCGCACATCGGATCCGCACTCGGCGTCCGCGCAGTTCTTCATCAACGTCAAGAACAACGCCTTCCTCGACTATCCGGGCCAGGACGGCTGGGGCTACACCGTGTTCGGCAAAGTCACCGAAGGAACCGACGTGGTGGACAAGATCAAATCGGTGAAGACCACTCGCACTGGCATGCACTCGGATGTGCCGGTAGAGAACGTCAAGATTGAAAAGGCAGAGATCGTCTGACCAGACCGTCTGAACCACAGAGCCATGCATGACACACCTGTGAAACACACCGGCATGGCCCACACAGCGCAACCCGACCCGGTTGCGCTGTGTGTTTCCGATGTCCACCTCAAGCCATCGCTGCCACGCACTACGCAAGCGTTCTTCGATTTGCTGCGCGGGCGCGCACGCAACGCACAACAGCTCTATCTGCTCGGCGACATCTTCGAATACTGGGCGGGCGACGACGATATTGTCGAGCCCTATAACAAGCAAGTGCTAGACGCCATCCGGCAGGTCAGCGATGCCGGCACAGCGGTATTCTGGATGGCTGGCAACCGCGATTTCCTCGTCGGCGACGGCTTCGCCAAAGCGGCCGGCCTCACGCTCCTGCCCGATCCTTTCGTCACTACCATCGCCGGGCTACGTATCACACTGGTCCACGGCGATGAGCAATGCACCGACGACGCGGCATACATGGCATTCCGCGCCCAGGTACGGCAACCAGCCTGGCAACAGCAATTCCTCGCTATGCCACTGGTCCAGCGCAAGGCTATCATTGCAGGCTTGCGCGACGAGAGCCAGAAAGCGCAGCGCACCAAGTCTTACGACATCATGGATGTGAACGCCGCCGCAATAGGGGCGCTATTCGACGACTCCGGCACATCGATCATGATTCACGGACATACGCATAGGCCGGCACGCCATGACTATGAAGGGCGTACCCGCTATGTATTACCGGATTGGGAGTGTGATGTGGGGCCGCAGCGCGGCGGATGGATTGAGCTTGCCGCCGATGGAACGATCAGACGCTGTAATATCGAGAGCACGTAGGTCGGGATGCGAATCCCAACGTTCGGGCATCCGCAAGACCTTTCGTCGTGCATAGGGAGGAATGTTGGGATTTGCGCGCGCGCCGCAGATCCCAACCTACGATTCCGTTATTCGAACTGCTTCCTGAATTCTTCGAACTGCTGCGCCAGGCTCGCGACTTCACCGCGCAAACGTGCAAGCTCTTCCTCAAGCTGCCCCACGCGATCCTGACGGGGAGCCGCAACGCTCGCTACCGCTTCGCCCGACTCCAGTCCCTCATCCCCCGACAACAGATGCGCATAACGCGCCTCCTTCGTCCCGGGAGCGCGTGCCAGCCGCGCTACCAGCGGCGGATACTTGTCGACCAGGAACTGCAGCCCTGTCTCGACATCGACGACCGTAGCAAAGTCATGCAGGCGCCCACTACGCGAACGTATCTCGCCCGCCGTTTGTATCCCGCGCAACATCAACAAAGTCAGCACCGCCAGCTTGTCCTGCTCGAGCGTCCACTTAATGCGCATCCGATGCTCGTACTTTGCAACGCGCGCGCCGGCCTGCCGTACTTCAGAAACAAGCTTCCTATCGATCAGGCGCTGTAACACGTCCAACACGACGTCCTCAGAAAGCGACATCACCGGATCGCGGCTCGACAACTGGTTGCAGCCATTGGTAAGCGCGTTGAGCGACAGCGGATAATTATCAGGCGTCAGGGCTTCTTTCTCAGCAAGCACGGCGAGCACACGTACCTCGGATGCATCCAGCAGATTGGCATCATCGCGGTTCTCTGCAGGTGCGGCCGATTCAGCATTCATGGAATTCACGGAGCATCCTTATTCGACCAGTTTGTTAAGTTGCTCGCGATCGAACTTTTCCATCTCGGGCACCACTTCGCAGGTAACGCCCGCCGCCTTCATTGCGTCGAGCATCTTCTGCATTTGCGCCTCCTGCGCCGCAACCTTTTCGATCAGTCCGTGCAACGCAGTCGACAAGGGATCGTCACCGTTCGACGTGACGCCGTACGCAGCGAATATGCGTTTGGCGGCGTCTTCGCGCAATCTGTTCGCGTCCTTCTGGACGATATGCGCAGGATTGCCCACGGCAGTCGCGCCCGCCGGCACTTCCTTGACCACCACCGCATTGGAACCAACCTTCGCTCCCTCGCCCACGGTAAAGCCTCCGAGCACCTTGGCGCCGGCGCCGATAATCGCGCCCCGTCCCAGGGTCGGATGGCGTTTCGTTCCCTTGTTCAGCGAGGTGCCACCGAGCGTGACGCCCTGATAAATCGTGCAATCGTCGCCCACCTCGGCGGTTTCGCCGATCACGACGCCGAAGCCATGGTCGATAAATACCCGCTTGCCAATGGTCGCCCCCGGATGAATCTCGATTCCGGTCATGACCCGCGCAATATGCGAAATGAAACGTCCGAGCCACTTTAGCCCGTTGGTCCAGCATGCATGCGCCCAGCGATGCATGATGATTGCATGCAAGCCGGCATAACAAGTCAGCACCTCCCATTCCGTGCGAGCGGCCGGGTCACGTTCGATGATGCTGGCGATGTCTTCGCGGATGCGGCTAAACATAAAATGTGTCTATGGTTACAGGGAAGTGTAATGTTAACGCGTTGCAGGAAGCTTTGCTGCGGTGCGCGTTGCTCTCTGCCCGCCATTGCATGTGTGGCGGGACAGAAAATGAAATTCTTGGTGCGGATTTCAATTTGTTGTGCGGCCGTAGGGTGCGCCGTGCGCACCGGAACTACGCGGTGCGCTCGGCGCACCCTACGGCCATCCCCTTACAGACTGATGAAAAATGCTCTGGCGATGAAAGGCGTTACGGATCAGGCTTTGACGAGCCGCTGGCGCCGCGCCTCATATAGACATACGCCCGAAGCGACAGAAACGTTGAGGCTTTCCACTGAGCCGAACATCGGAATGCTGACCAGCAGGTCACAGTTCTCGCGCGTCAGGCGACGCAAGCCCTCCCCTTCGGATCCCATTACGAGTGCAGTGGGACCTGTAAAGTCGCCTTCGTATATGGTCTTCTCGGCATCATCGGTAGTGCCGGTGATCCAGATCTCGCGTTCCTTCAGTTCACGCAGCGTGCGTGCAAGATTTGTCACGGTGATATAGGGGACGGTGTCGGCAGCGCCGCTCGCCACTTTGGCCGCAGTCGCGTTCAGCCCGACCGCGCGGTCTTTGGGCGCAATGATGGCATGGGCGCCCGCGCCGTCGGCGACACGCAGTGCAGCGCCGAGATTATGAGGATCAGTAACGCCGTCCAATATCAGCAGCAGCGGCGGTCCCTCGATCGCATCGAGCAATTCATCGAGATTGCGTGCCAGCGACAACTCGCCGGCCTTTGCGACCACGCCCTGGTGGCGGCGGGTCCCAACCATTCCGTCGAGTCGCTTGTCATCCACTGGCATGATGCGTACCTTGGCGCCCTCCGCGGCGCGCAGCAATTCCTGCATGCGCCGGTCGTGGCGTCCGGAGTCGATGTAGATTTCCTCCACTGAAGATGCGTCATGGCGCAGACGCGCGGTCACGGCGTGGAAGCCGAATATCAATTTGTTTTTCATTTGTTAACGTTTCTTCTTGCCCGGCTTTGCGTATGCTTTTGGCGTGCGGTTATTCTCTGATGCCTTGGTGGCGGTCGTGGCGCGCTTGGTTTTCTCGGCTTTCACCGGCTCGGCGGCGGTCTTGCGCGCAGGTTTTGCTTTAGTTTTGCCACCGCCGACCTTCGCGCCGCCGTTACCCTTGCCGTTGCCCTTCCCGTTGACGTTGCGGGGCTGCTCGCGACCCTGCTCAGACTCGGCCCGGCGCGCTTCGTTTTTCAATACAGTCTTGATGCTGGGCTCATTGACCAGCCGCAGATCAATTTTGCGAGCATCGAGGTCGACACGGCTTACCTGCACAGTGACCCGATCGGTAAGTTGATAGCGGATGCCGGTACGCTCGCCGCGCAGTTCGTGCCGCGTTTCATCGTACTGGAAGTAGTCCGCGCCCAATTCGGTCACATGCACCAGGCCTTCAATGAACAACGAATCCAGTGTCACGAAAATACCGAATGGCGTGACACCGGAAATCGTTCCGGTGAATTCCTCGCCCAGTTTGTCCCGCACGAAATAGCATTTCAGCCAGGCTTCCACATCGCGCGAGGCTTCATCGGCGCGCCGCTCATTGGCGGAGCAATGGATGCCGAGCGCATCCCAGACCGTCAGGTCCGCTTCCGGTTTTTTCTTGCCGGCCGCCTTGTCGGCCGCCTGCATCTTCCGGGCAGCCGGAGACAGCATGGTATTGAGCACGCCGGTCTCGATGCCTTTCGGATCGTAGCGTTTACCCTGCAGCACCGCCTTGATCGCCCGATGCGTAAGCAAGTCGGGGTAGCGACGGATCGGGCTGGTGAAATGGGTATACGCTTCGTACGCCAGGCCGAAGTGGCCGATATTGTCAGGACTGTACACGGCCTGCTGCATCGAACGAAGCAGCATGGTCTGCAGCAGCGTTGCGTCGGGACGCGCCTTTATTTTCGGCATCAATTCCGCATAGTCGGACGCAGAAGGCGTGTCGCCGCCGCCGAGATTCAGCCCAACCTGTTTCAGGAAGGTTCTCAGCACCGTCAGCTTTTCCTTGGTCGGACCAGCATGGATGCGATACACACCCGGCTGCTTGTGCCGCTCCAACAGGTCGGCCGCGCAAACGTTGGCGGCCAGCATGCACTCCTCGATCAACCGGTGCGCGTCGTTGCGGGTACGAGGCAGGATTTGCTCGATCTTGCCCGCCGCGTTGGCGACGATATAGGTCTCCGTGGTTTCGAAGTCGATCGCACCGCGCTTCTCGCGGGCGCCCTGCAGCGCATGAAAGACTTCCTGCAGATGCAGCAGATGGGGCACCAGCGCCTGCCGTTTGGCGGCATCGATACCCTTGGTATTGCCCAATATCGATGCCACTTCGTTGTATGTCATGCGCGCTGCGGAATGTATTACCGCGGGATAGAACTGATACGCTTTAATATCGCCCTTGGCGGTAATGACGGCATCGCATACGAGCGTCAGGCGATCGACGTCGGGATTCAATGAGCATAATCCGTTCGACAGCTTTTCCGGCAGCATCGGAATCACGCGGCGCGGAAAGTAAACAGAAGTGCTGCGCTCGAGCGCATCGGCATCCAGCGCGTCGTTCGGCTTCACATAGTGGCTGACGTCGGCGATCGCGACGATCAGTCGGTAGCCTTTGGTGCGTCCGATCTTGACCGGCTCGGCATACACCGCGTCGTCGAAATCGCGTGCATCCTCGCCGTCGATCGTTACCATCGGGATGTCGCGCAGATCAACCCGGTCTGCAAGGTCGGGCGCATGCACTTCGCCCGGAAGCTTGGCCGCCTGCCTCAGTGCTGCATCGGAAAATTCATGCGGCACGCCATACTTGCGCACCGCGATTTCGATTTCCATGCCGGGGTCATCGATATCGCCCAAGACTTCGACGATCTTACCGATCGGTTGCGTGAAGCGCGATGGCTGTTCGGTCAATTCGACGCTGACTACCTGGCCGGTTTTTGCCTTGCCAGGTGAACCCGCCAACAGGATGTCCTGGCCGATGCGCTTGTCTTCCGGCGCCACGATCCAGACGCCGTTTTCATTCAGCAGTCGACCGATTACACGGGTATTGGCGCGCTCCACCACTTCGACGATCGATCCTTCAGGTCGCCCGCGACGATCGGTGCCGATGATGCGTACCTGGACACGGTCGCCGTGCAGGACTTTTTGCATTTCCTTTTCAGGAAGGAAAATATCGTCGGTTCCGTCATCAGGCGCAAGGAAACCATAGCCCTCACGATGGCCCAATACGCGACCTTCAATGAAATTGGACTGATTGGCGAGTTGATAGTGGCCGTTGCGATTCGGCTTGATTTGACCGTCACGTTCCATCGCGTTCAAGCGGCGTGTCAGGCCGTCCAGTTCGTCTGGTTTGACATCAAGGGCCGCGGCGATGGAATTCGCATCTTGCGGCTCCGTCGCGGTGCGTAAGATACCGAGAATTTCCTCCCGGCTGGGGATAGTGTATGGATAGTGGCTCAAAAGGGTACTTCAAATAATTTTTATAGATACAAGGTCTAGTGTAACGGGTTACCGTAACATTTACCTAACATGCCGAATTTTCTTCAGCGTTCATATGCCGGGTGGATTGACATCATCCTGGTTTCAGCTATAATGTTGGTCTTTCGCAGCCCAGATGGCGGAATTGGTAGACGCACTAGGTTCAGGTCCTAGCGGTGGCAACACTGTGGAGGTTCGAGTCCTCTTCTGGGCACCAGGTTTAAAAGGCTCGCTTCGGCGGGCCTTTTCCTATTCCGGCTCCGAAAAACAATCAACACATCCGCCGGCATCGCCCTGCACAATCCACCTCATTCACCTCTGCGCTTCATTCGCGCTTTTCATTTGAAGTCCCGGCGATCATCGTCAGGACTTCCACAGATCCCGCCTCGTCCGGCACGCAAATTTCTGCAAATACTTTTATTTGAGTGCCAAACAAAGACCAAGTTCTGTTCAGGTCATCTCACCTTTCTTCATCCACGCTTTCAACTGGTGCGGACGCAGGCCGTCATACTCTTCGAATGGCTGGTGTATCCACGGATTGGTGGGCAGGTATTCAAGGTAGTAATCCGGCCGCACCGACGAGCAAGCCTTGCACCAGATCACGGCCGACTTCACCTCGGTCACCGCCGGGAAATTCTCCTTCAGGTGCGCCTGCACCTTTTCCAGCGTAACGCCGGAATCGACCAGGTCGTCCAGCAGCAGGACTTTTCCGGAGAGCGTCCCTTTCGTCATCGTGATGTGCTTGGCGATGTCGAG
>JAQGMD010000208.1 GCA_028292565.1 Burkholderia sp.
TCCCGACATTCCGCACCATGCATGACGAATGGCTCTCTTGCGTGCGCCTACAATCTCCCCTGTATGCGCTTCTTCAATTCCGGCAAACAGGAACCGCAACTCGTTCCGCACTTGAGCTGATCCTGCAAGCAGGCCAACCTCGCCTCGGTCGAATTGCCACCAACCTTTGAGAGTGTTTCGGCAATCTCCATCTCCGACACGTTAAAGCAATTGCAGACAACGCGCCCCCGCGACTTGAAACCCTGCGGCGCTTTGGTTGATGGCATCAGCAGCATCCGCCCCAACGCTGCGACCGGCTGACCGGTTTCCAGGTACTCTTTGAGCCAAAACTCGGCCGAAGTATCACCAGCCAGCGATACCGCAGCCAACTGGCCGCCTTCGACCAGAATATGCCGCGCGTTACCCCGATGCTTGTCGTCATACCGCAGCACATCTTTGCCAACGATACCGAACTGCGCTTCGATTTCATCCGTGAGCCCGGATGCGGCAGGATAATCATCGGCGGCGCGAAACAGCACACCCGCCTTGTCACGACCAAACAGCGTACACGAAGCATATGCAAATCGGCGCATGAACGGCCGCAGTGCCACCTGCAGCGCTAGCGCGCGGGATTCCTCGACCCAGCCAAACACAAGGAAGCGCCATGGCAATTCAGCCTTCAGGATCTTCACCGCCGCATGCTTCAGTTCCGGTTGTTTGGAAACCGGATCAAGTGCGGGCATCGTCAGCGCATTCACACCGAACGTGCCGTCGCCGTCATGTCCGCGCCCCGATACGTACTCCTCGCCCCAATGCATGCCGATGAACGCCTGCCCCGCACGCATCTCGTCGCTGGCGAACGCCGGCAGGATTTGCGAGCCGCGCCTGCTGGTAACGTATACCAGATCCCCGTTGCCGATCAGGCGCCGTCCCATGTCGGCCTGGGCTAGCGCCACCGCCGGCTCGGGCGCGTGAGAAAACAATTGCGCCACCATGCCGGTGCGACTCATGCCGTGCCATTGGTCGCGCAAGCGGCCGGTGTTCAGGCGAAACGGAAAGCGCGCGTCGACCGGCTCGGCGACAGGTTTGTACACGGTGTCGACAAACCGCGCGCGTCCGCCGGCAGTTGGAAAAATTCCGTCCGAGTAAAGGCGCGCCTTGCCGCCGAGGGCGCCCTCCGGATAAGGCCATTGCTGCGGACCCTGCTGTTCCAGGAGTGCATACGACAAACCGGTGATGTCGAGATCGCGGCCGCGCGTCGACTCACGATGCTCATTCCAGATCTCTTCAACGGTCTGGTATGGAAAAATCGTCGCGCCCTTCCCCATCAAGCGTTCCAGCCTGCGTGCGAATTCCGTCACGATTTCCCAGTCATGCCGCGCTTCGGCGAGCTTGGGCAAGACCGGCCTGAAGCGGGTGATGCGTCGCTCCGAATTCGTGACCGTGCCCTCCTTCTCGCTCCAGGTGGTTGCGGGCAGCAGCACATCGCTGTAGTCGACGGTGGCCGTGGTTTTGCTGGAGTCCTGCACGATCACCAGTTCGGCTTTATCCAGCGCCTCCCGCACCAATGCCTGATCCGGCAATGATTGCGCCGGGTTGGTACACGCGATCCAGATAATCTTGATCTCGCCCGCACGGACGGCCTCGAACATTTCAACCGCGGTCTTCCCGGGTGTGGACGGCACATCCTCCACGCCCCACAAGCGCGCGACTTCGGCCCGGTGCGCGGGGTTGGCCAGGTCGCGATGGGCGGATGACAGATTCGCCATGCCCCCGACCTCGCGCCCGCCCATCGCGTTCGGCTGGCCGGTGAGCGAGAATGGTCCGGCCCCAGGTTTACCAATCTGATGCGTGGCGAGATGCAGGTTGATCAGCGCCGCATTCTTCGCCGTGCCCGACGACGACTGGTTCAAGCCCTGACAATAAAGTGAAAGCGCCGCGCCCGACTTGCCAAACCAGCGCGCCGCCGTGATCAGGTCTTCTTCGCTGATGCCGCAGGTTTGCGCCACGTACTTCGGGGTGTAGTCACGCACTGTCCGTTTGAGTTCGCTGAAGCCTTCCGTATGCGCATCGATATAGGCAAGGTCGACCAGGTTTTCCCACAGGCAGATGTGCAGCATCCCGTTGAACAGCGCGACATCGGTGCCCGGCAAAATCTGCAAGAACAAATCAGCTTCCCGCGCGGTATCGGTGCGACGCGGATCGGCGACGATGACCTTGAGTGCCGGATTTTTCTTGCGCGCGTCTTCGATGCGGCGGTACAACACGGGATGCGCGTAGGCAGTGTTAGACCCTGCTATGAAAATCACTTCGGCATGATCGATATCTTCATAACAGGCGGGCGGCGCATCTGCGCCCAGCGTCTGCTTGTAGCCGGCAACCGCGCTCGACATGCAAAGGCGTGAATTGGTATCGATGTTGTTGGTGCCGACCAGTCCCTTCGACAATTTGTTGAAGACATAATAGTCTTCCGTCAGCAATTGGCCCGAGACATAAAATGCGACACTGTCCGGACCGTACTGCGCGATGGTGTCGGCGAACTTCCGTGCAATGAAATCGAGTGTCGCATCCCATGACGACCGTGCACGCCTCGCCTTGCGCATGAAACGCATTTCCGGGAATAGCGCACGCGTCTGCGCCTGCAAGGCCGGCCTGGCGGTCAGATGCAATGTGCTTCCCTTGGTGCAAAGGCGTCCGAAGTTGGCGGGATGATCCGGGTCGCCCCTGACGCCGACCACCTTCTCGCCATCGGTCTGCACAACGACACCGCAGCCGACGCCGCAATAGCAGCAGGTGGTTTTAGATTCCTGCAATTCGGTCATGTTTCCAGCTCTGTCGCATCAAGGAAAACGTTGCCGTCTTCCACCTTCACACTGAATTTCTGTGCGCAGCCTTCGTCCGGCGCGGTTGCACAACCCGAATCGAGCTGGATATTCCAGTTGTGCAGCGGACAGGCAACGCGCTCGCCGAATACGATGCCCTGCGACAGAGGGCCGCCCTTGTGCGGACAGCGGTCGAGCAATGCAAATATCCTGTCCTCACCGTTACGAAAGATTGCTACATCAGGTTTTACAGCACGACTTACGACGCGTGCGCCAAGCACCGGAATATCGTCGACCCTGCAGACAGGCTTCCATTGTTGCGACATCTGATTCCCTTTCCATATTGATGTTTCAGTAAATGGATGACCGCCGGGTCATCCATTTACTGCTGATCGCTCCCCTCTCCCTCAGGGGCCCCCAGGGGAGAGGGGGTGGGGGTGAGGGACTTAGCTTTCATTCTGAAACTCCCTTCCTGAAAGCTCAGAATACCGCCAGCGTCGTGAACTGGCGCGTATCAACCAGCGCCTTCTCCTTGTCATGCCACGGATCCGGCTCGCCGTCCAGCGAGAACAACAGCCGCTCATAAAGCGCCTTGCGGTTTTCGTGATCTTCCAGGACCTTCTTTTTCACATAGGCGAGTCCGACACGCGCAATGTAGTGGACGGTACGCTCCAGGTACCAGCCTTCCTCGCGATACAGTTGCAGGAATGCGCCGGAATACTCCAGAACTTCCTCGTGCGATTTCACCTTCACAAAGAACTGCGCGACTTCCGTCTTGATACCGCCATTGCCGCCGACGTAGATTTCCCAACCCGAATCGACGCCGATTACGCCTACGTCCTTGATGCCCGACTCCGCGCAATTGCGGGGACATCCCGACACGGCAATCTTGACCTTGTGCGGCGCATACATGCGCCACAATGCGCGCTCCAGCTGTTGGCCCATGGTGGTCGAGTCCTGCGTACCAAAGCGGCACCATTCGCTGCCGACGCAGGTTTTCACCGTGCGCAGCGCCTTCGCATACGCATGGCCGCATGGCATGTCGAGGTCTTTCCAGACCCCGGGCAAGTCCTCTTTTTTCACGCCCAGCAGATCAATACGCTGGCCGCCAGTCACCTTCACCGTCGGAATCCTGTACTTGTCGACCACGTCCGCGATGCGGCGTAGTTCCGATGCGTTGGTCTCGCCGCCCCACATGCGCGGTATAACCGAATACGTGCCGTCCTTCTGGATATTTGCATGCGCGCGTTCGTTGATGAAACGCGATTGCGGATCGTCCTTCGCCTCATGCGGCCAGGTGGAAAGCAGGTAGTAATTAAGCGCCGGGCGGCAGGTGGAGCAGCCGTTTGGCGTGCGCCATTCCATGAATTCCATAGTGGCGGCAATGGTCAGAGGTTTATTGACCCTGATCGCCTCGCGTACTTCTTTATGTGTATGGTCGGTGCAGCCGCATAGCGGCTTGGCTTTGGCGGAGGCGGAATAATCGCCGCCGGCAGTGGACATGATGATCTGTTCGACCAGGCCGGTGCAGGAACCGCAGGACGCGGATGCCTTGGTGTGTTTGCGCACGTCTTCCAGCGTGAACAAGCCTTTCTCCTTGATCGCCTTGACGATGGTGCCCTTGCATACCCCATTGCACCCGCATACTTCGGCGGTATCCGGCATCGTTGCCGATTTCGTGTGGCCTTCATGGCCGGCATCACCCGGGCGTCCGGTATTGGATTCGCCGAACATCAGCGTGTCGCGAATCTCGCCGACATTTTTTCCCTCGCGCAGCAGCTTGAAGTACCAGCTGCCGTCGACGGTGTCGCCGTACAGGCAGGCGCCGACCAGCTTGTCGTTCTTGAGCACCAGCTTTTTGTATACCCCGCCGATAGGGTCGGACAGCAGGATCTCCTCGGTGCCCTCCCCACCCATGAATTCTCCGGCGGAGAACAGGTCGATACCGGTCACCTTGAGCTTGGTGGAAGTGACCGATCCCTGGTAACGGCCGATACCGAAATGGGCGAGGTGATTGGCACAGACCTTCGCCATCTCGAACAACGGCGCCACCAGACCATATGCAGTGCCGCGATGGTTCACACATTCACCAACTGCGTAGATGCGCGGGTCATAGGTTTGCATTGTGTCGTTGACGACGATGCCACGATTGCAGTGCAGGCCTGCCGATTCCGCCAGCGCGGTATTGGGGCGGATCCCTACTGCCATTACGATCAGCTGCGCCGGTACTTCAAGGCCGTCGGCAAAGCGGATTGCTTTTACATGGCCGCTCTCGTCGCCGACGATCTCCTTGGTATTCTTCTCAAGCAGGAATTTGAGGCCACGATCTTCCAGCGATTTCTTCAGCATCGCGCCGGCGACCGGATCGAGCTGGCGTTCCATCAACCATCCCGGTAAATGCACCACGGTGACGTCCATGCCGCGAAGTTTCAGGCCATTGGCCGCTTCGAGGCCGAGCAGGCCGCCGCCGATCACGACCGCATGCCGGTGGACCTGCGCCGCTTCGATCATTGCATTGGTATCCTGGACGTCGCGATACGAAATGACGCCCTGCAGCTCCTTGCCGGGAACAGGCAACATGAACGGCGTCGATCCGGTAGCGAGCAAGAGGCGGTCATAGACTGCGGTTGTGCCGTCCTCCGCGACCACCATGCGCTTGACGCGGTCGATGCGGGCTATCTTCTTGCCGAGATGGAGCGTGATGTTGTTTTCCGCATACCAGTCGACATCATTGAGCATGATGTCCTTGATGGTTTGCTCGCCAGCCAACACCGGCGACAGAAGTATGCGGTTGTAATTCGCATATGGCTCTGCGCCAAACACGGTAATGTCATAGCTGTCGGGTGCGATCCTGATCAGCTCCTCCAGGGTACGTACACCGGCCATGCCATTGCCAACCATCACCAGCTTCAACTTTTTCATGGAAGTTTCCTCTTCAAGCGTGTTAAGCGGCTTCCGTCAATACCGCCCTTCGTAAGGATTTTCCATTCAGAGAGATTGAGCACCCGCGCCACATTCATGTAATCCTGCGGCACGCGCTGCACCCCGGCGGCTGTGTTGATGATCATCGGCCAGATCGAGCAAATGAAGATCGCCCAGATCGCCGCCGGATTGGCCGCCTTGAACACGAGCAGGCCGATCGGCAGCCATGCGAGTGGCGATACCGGCTTCAACAGGCTGATGATCGGGTTGAACATGGCCGCCAGGAAGGTCGAACGCCCAACCAGGAAACCGACCGGAATCCCGACGGCGGCCGCCATGCCGAAACCGATCGCGACCCGCTTGAGCGAAGCCAGCAGATTCCATCCTATGCCCTGGTCATTCGGACCTTTCTGGTAAAACGGATCGGAGAAGATAATCATCGCTTCGTTCAGCGTGACCAGCGGCGAGGGAAAGCCGCTGTTTTTCGTCGAAACGATTTGCCATATCAGCACGAGCAGCGCCAGGCCCAAAACCGGCGGCAGCACAACCAGCAGGGAGGAACGCAAAAATGATTTGATACGTCCGGTTTTTACCTTCTCTGTTTTACCTGACCCAAGTCGCTTCGCTGCTGCCGCCTCCGGCCTGGATCGCGCTGCCGGCCCATTTTCCAGCGTATTCATTGCTACACTCATGACGTCTCCAATCCAGGTAGTCAGGCTTTGATCTTGAACGAGGCAGCGTACGCCTTCGGGTTCTTGCCATCCCATACCGTTCCGTCGATCAGTTTCGAGGTACGCATCGGATCTTTCGGCACGCTGGCCTTTGCCATTGTCGCGGCTTCCTTGTACAACTCGATCTGGTTGATTGCCTTAGCCACCGCCAGGTAATCGACATCTTCCTTCAACATGCCCCAGCGCCTGTGCTGCGTCAGGAACCACATGCCGTCCGACAGGTAAGGAAAATTCACGGCCCCGTCGTTGTAGAACTTCATGTAGTTCGGATCGTCCCAGGTCTTTCCCATGCCGTTCTGGTAGCGGCCGAGAATGCGCTGGTTGATTACATCGACGGAAGTATTGACGTAAGCCTTGTCTGCGATTGTCTCCGCCATCTTTGTTTTGTTGGAGAGCGACGCATCGATCCACTTGCTTGCTTCCAGCACCGCCGCGGTCATTGCACGTGCGGTGTTCGGGTACTTCTTCACAAAATCCGCAGTGGTGCCAAGGACCTTTTCAGGATGGTCTTTCCAGATGTCCTGCGTGGTCACGCCGGTAATACCGATTCCATCGGCAATCGCGCGATGGCCCCACGGTTCTCCGACACAGAATCCATCCATGTTCCCCACCCGCATGTTCGCCACCATTTGCGGCGGCGGCACGGTGATGACTTTGGCGTCTTTCATCGGGTTGATCCCGTATGTCGCGAGCCAGTAATACAGCCACATTGCGTGCGTACCGGTCGGGAAGGTCTGCGCGAAGGTGTATTCGCGCTTTTCGCTATTCATCAGTTTGGCGAGCGATGCGCCATCCACCGCACCCTTGTCCGCCAGTTTTTTCGAAAGGGTGATCGCTTGCCCATTGTGGTTGAGCGTCATCAGCATGGCCATGTCTTTCTTCGGTCCGCTCACGCCCAGATGCACCCCATAGATCAACCCGTACAGTACATGTGCCGCGTCCAGCTCGCCATTGACCAACTTGTCGCGAACGCTGGCCCAGGACGCTTCCTTGGTCGGCACGATTTTGATGCCGTGCTTTTTGTCGAAGCCCAGCACGGACGCCATCACCACCGATGCGCAGTCGGTCAACGGAATGAAGCCGATTCTGACTTCCTCTTTTTCCGGTTTGTCGGAACCGGCAGCCCACACGCCTTGTGTGGCCAGCCCGCCCAGGGTGCCGGCCGTCACGGCCGCGCCCGTCTTGAGGACAGAACGTCTGGTCAAATTGATTCTTCGGTCTTTTATAGTCATGAGGTCCTCGAAATGCACATCCCTGGGGCAAAAAAAAACGCCGAACCACAGTGAGCATGGCCCACCCGATTCGGACGCCGTTGTCCAAAGGCCCTAACCAGCTTTGGTTGAGACCGATCGTTGATTGCAGCGCCGACGTTGGCGTTGCCTATCCTTGATGCAATTGGTGTGCCAGTGTCAGGGGACAGAGTTCAGAGATCAGGGATCAGAGTTCTCGGGGGGCGGAATGTATCGCTTGAGTGTTTTTTTTGGTGTGTCGGGGGTTTAGGCACCGCGCAGGGATAAGTTGGTCAATTTTGCTGGCCGTAGCGGGCGCGTTGCTGCGTTGCTCGTCGTCGCCATAGCTCGCTATGGCTCCTCCTCACGCCTTGCACCGCATCCCGCGAC
>JAQGMD010000213.1 GCA_028292565.1 Burkholderia sp.
TGCGGGAGGCGTCTTCGTTGAAGCTCACATCCAGGCACCAGTGAAGGCGGTTTTCGATCTCCCAATGGCTGCGAATCGCATGCGCAATTTTTTCCGAATCCGCGACAAGCGAACTAATGTAATACCGTTTTTCCGATGTACATAAGTCATTACCGGCTCCTCCATCCAATGTGTCGTTTCCCAGACCGCCATTCAGCAAATCATTACCATCCAAATCGGTAATGGTGTCGTTGCCATCGAGCCCATAAATAATATCGTTCACGGACCAGCCATCGACCGTGTCGGCACCGTCGGTGCCCGAAGTGACGGCCGTGCTGGCGCAAGAGGTAGACGCGGCCGACGGCGTCAAGCCCATTGTCTGGCGGCTGCTCACCAACCGCCCCGTCCAGACGCTGGAAGCGGCTGCCGAACTGATTGACTGGTATCGCTGCCGGTGGGAAATCGAGATCTTCTTCGATGTGTTGAAGAACGGCTGCAAAGTCGAAGAAATGCAACTCTCGACGAACGAGCGGCTGGAACTTGCGCTGGCATTGTTCATGATCATCGCCTGGTGCATTCAGATGCTGGTACGTTTGGGGCGCACCTGCCCGGAGATGGATTGCGAAGTGTTCTTCGAGCGCGAAGAATGGCAGGCTGCTTTCATCGTTGCCAAGAAGCCGATCCCGAAGGAGCCACCGCCGCTCAATGCCGTGATCCGGATTGTCGCCAGCTTTGGCGGCTTCCTCGGACGCAAGGGCGATGGCGAACCGGGAACCAAGGCACTCTGGACCGGACTACAGCGCGTCATGGATTTCGCCGCCGGCATTCGGGCATACCGCAGCGGCGACGAAAGTTGTGTGTAATGAGGTGGATAGAAGGCGGTGCCGGCAATGACTGGTTGAAGATGAGCAGAACGGATACGGCCTTGGTAACAATGTTGTGAATACGTTGACCGGTGGCACCGGCAATGACCGGATGGAAAGCGGTGACAGTGCCGACACCTACCTGTTCAACCGGGGCGACGGCCAGGACACCATCAATGACTATGATCGTAATAACTACGGCAAGCTAGACCGGGCGGTGTTTGGAGCGGGGATTGCGGTCAGCGATGTGGCGGTCAGGCGCTCGGGCAACCATTTGGTGTTGAAAGTAAACGACCCGACCAATCCGGCCGCGACGGACCAGATCACGATCGAGAACTGGAACACCAGCGGCGGTTTATATCGGCTTGAACAAGTGATGTTCGCCGAGGGCATGACGTGGACCACGGCGCAGATCGATGAAGTCGCCTTCCCGGTCAGCCACATACACCAAGCGGGTGGCCGGCATCTGCGCCGCCTGTTCCGCCACGCGCAGATAGCCTTCCACCCAACGGCAACTCTCTTTGGCGCTGGCCGGCAAACTCCGCCTGGCTCTCGCCTGCCGATCACGTACCCACATCCAGGCGTCGAGCACCCCCAGCGGTTCGCGCTCGGGACTGACCGCATACGTCGGATGAACGTACATCCCGCGTTGCGCCGCATAGTTAAGCGTGCCCAATCCATCGATTTGCTGACCGTTAAAATCCAATTCGGTCGTGTCCTGAATGCATAACACCACCGACCGGCCACGCATGCGCTCGTGCGGACAGGCAAAGTGCGGCGACAGAATATCCTCCCAGCCAATCTCTTCCAGCGCTAAAAACGGTACGCCGCCTGCGTCTCCGACCAGCCGTTGCATGCGCTCGGAATGCTGAATGTCGACTTGTCTCCCAGTCGCTCCGGCAACTTCACAGACCGCTTGCTTAAGCGCGCATCTCCCAGATTAATTCCTGCCAACTCCTGCTCTGCGCACTGCTGCCTCATGATCGCCCCTTGCAAATTTCATGGGACCCGTGCCGGGCAGCGAAGTTATGTGTAATGAGGTGTTGGTCTGGCCACCTTATCCGCCTGCCCATTCTGCCCCGGCTCGGACTTGCTCATTCGGTTGTCCTTCGCATCGTACGCAGTTGCAGCACCTTTTCACGACCGACTATTTTCCTCGGCCTTTCCACGTCAAATAGTTACTCAATTTAGCCGCATTAAAGTTCATGCGCGAAATCAACTTCGGGGCAAGGCCCAACATGCTGCAAATACCGTGGAATAACGAGAGGCCTCCTATTAGGATCAAGGCAGCCTGCACAATCCAGAATCTGAAAGGCTCGGCGTCGGCCGTCGCAAGTGTGCTGCCGTGCCGAATAAGCCTGCCCTCCCCAATCTGATATGCGGACCAAGATAAAACGGCAAGCCCGAAAATGATACTAAGGACGTGCGAAAGCGATAGTTTCAATTTCACGAATATCTCAAAAATTTTGTCGGTTAACGTCTTTCCTGGCTGGCGGTCTTCAAACCGAAACAATTTTTCGTCTCGGAATTTTAACTGGCGGCTTCGCTTCATGCCGGTCACTTAGGGTTTGTCAGAAATCAAGATAGCACTTTACCAGCCCCTATGTTGCGCTCATGTGGCCAAAAGCACTATCTTGATTCGTGGCAAGCCGTAATACATGGGGGCGAAGCGATCCCTGCAAAACACGATCCAATGCCACATGCGAAATTTTCAAACTAATGTTCCCCCCAGAACTCCTTCGAGTAGAAAAGAATCACCAAAATCAAAAGCAGCAGAAGGAGTAACATTTTTCTCCTGAGCGTCAGTGCAGGCGCTCTTTCAGTTGGCATAACCTGAATTGCAAACATAAGGGAAGATAACGCAAAAGATATCCAGGCCTTTTCTCTGTATAACATCGCAGATTGCAGCAGCAAGTAGGCTAAGAATAGTCTGCCCAGAAGAAACTTTACAAAGGTCATATGAGCTATGCGTACTGGATTTTGCGATGCTCTCGGAGTGCGCTACGACATCCGGTTACAAAGAGATCAACGATCAAAGACATTATAAATACGGTGATCAGCGCGACAAGCAGGGTCGCCCACCACGCGGCGAAAAGGAGTGGTAGCAGGGGTGCGGCGACAAATGATCGTCCGCGGGACGGTTCAGGATCAGACTCGATTAAGCGTCGCCATCCCGCCTAGGCCGACCCTTCGGCAGAGGTGCTGCCCTGCGTTCGGCCAGTCGTTCCACTTTCGATTGAAATCGTTCGACTCCCAGCGCCCATCCCTTTTTCGTGCATTCACGAATTTTGTCGATAATCTGTGCATCCAAAGGCGCCTTGACCAACGCACGGTACGTGGCCTGGCACTCGCCCTCCTCCCTTCCAAGCCGCCGATAAACCGAATGAGCGCTCACCAAGGCGTCCGCCTTACCCTCGGCATTTGCACGATAACTCGCCCAAAGATAGTCACGCGGATGCGCTACCATTCCCGCCCGCGCTCCGGTTAAGACGGCATTAAAGGATTCAACCGGATCCATTGTTGACCACCTCTCTCCCTTCATAACAAGTGATGTCGCAGCGTCTACGCTGGTGCTCAGAGTCGAGAGCGCCTCATTGGAGGCGTGTGTCACCTTCGCTCTACTGGCGCTGACGCGCCGTAGTGGCATTTCCATGGGGCGGTGGCGGGCCAGACTTGCGCAGGGCAATGACAGAGACACGCACTGGCCCGCGCTGTTTAAGAGAGCCTGGTGCGCTATGGGTGTGTTGTTTAACAACGCACGCGTGGCGCATACGAGCTCAACATTTTTCATAACTTGGCGCCGCTGTGCAGTTGCCTCTTGTCGGCAATTAATATCTCCTATTGCAACATTCTGAGGAAAAAGGCAATGAGCGACAACGACAACCAAGGCGATAACCACGGGAATTTCGGTTCGCGACTACTAAGCGGTCTGAAGGACCTCATCCTGGAGTCGGAACCGCAAGCCGGCACCGGTTCCGCTGAGAAGAAGCTGGTTGCCGAAACGCCTGCATCCATGCCCGCCTCCTCCGCCACGCCAGCGCCGGTAAGCGCTTCAAATTCCCCGATGGCGGCGAGCCTGTCACAACTCGTGCTCAGCCGCGCCACCGCCTATACCGCTCTTGTGGAGGCGATGGGACCGCTGGCGGAAATCATTCCCGATGAGATTACGCGCTACCGGGCAGCATTTGCTGTTATCAAAAAGGGCCGCACGCTTGAGCAGGTAATCCAGGCGATCGACCTTCAGCACATGCAAATCGTGGAAGACGAGGTAACGCGTTTCACCGCTCAGGCCAAGCAGAAGGAAGACGCGGAGATTCATTCCCCTACAAGTGAGGTAAACACGCTTAACGCCAGGATTGAAGCAGCCAACGCTCAGATCGCCGGTATTCGCCAGGAGACGGAGGCTCGCATCCGTGAGATGGAAGAAGGCACGCGGCGCGACCGCAAACGTATTGACGACATCAACCGCGAAGTAGAGGAAAAGCGCGTGGCCATTGCGTCGGTTCAGCGCCAGTTCGATGGGGCAGTTTCGTCGGTTAAGGAATCCTTGCTTCAAGAGAAGGCAAAGATACTGAAGTACCTGAGCTGAGACTCGGCGAACGTTGCTGCTTCTTCCGTCACTACCTGAATACCTCCTAAAGGAAACCACATGAACGACACGGCCCCGCAAAACTACAAACCGAAGAGCTTCTGGGAACGCCCCGAAGGCGTGACGGGGCAGGTCTTCGGCGTCACGCTTATTGCCGGCGCCGGCTATGTGCTCTATAAAGCGCTGCCTTTCATCATTACGTTGCTCGAGAACGCGATCTACGCCACCATCCTCGGCGTCGTTGCGGTGGTGCTCGGCTTCATTGTCACCGACAAGCGATTCTGGAGGTTGGGAAAATACCTCTATATGAGCCTGATGCGTAAGGTTACCCAAATCTTCGTCGAAATCGATCCGATCGGCATCATGAAAAATTATGTTCAAGAGCTCAAAGACAAGCTTGAGAACATGAACCGGCGTATTTCACAGTTAAGCGGCATGATTCGCGCCTGCAAGGAAGAGATCGTGAAAAACGAGAAAATCAAATCGGGGGCGCTGAAGATGGTCAGCGAAGCGCGGAAGAACGGCAAGGCCACCGTGATCGCGCTGCAGTCCCGGCAGGCAGGCCGAATGACCGACGCAAACATCACCTACCAGGACTTGCTGGCCAAGCTTGAGCTGCTGTACCGGGTCCTGGTCAAGTACCAGGACGTGTCGAACTTCCTGATCCAGGACATGGACCAGGAAATAGACATCAGGACCCGGAAAAAACAAATGGCCGATGCCGCGCATTCGGCAATGAAGTCTGCAATGAGCATTATCAACGGCGACCCGGACGCCAAGGAACTATTCAATCTCGCCAACGAATACCTGGCGGCGGATTACGCGATGAAGATTGGGGAAATCGAAGACTTCGTTCGCTTGTCCGATTCCTTCATGTCGTCTGTCGACTTGCAGAACGGTGTCTACGAGTCCGACGCGCTCAAAATGCTCGAAGACTGGGAAAGAAACGCTGACTCGATTGTACTGGGCGACTCAAAGCGGCTGCTCATTGAGAACAATTCCGTTCCGTCTTCCAATAGCAAAAGCGGTGACGCCCGCTCAAACCCTTCGGGCCATGGCGGATCCGCCGACATAAAGTGGTTCGACTCAGCACCTAAGTAATTCCCGTTCGTCTATTCCCGATAACCAAGGAAAAATGTTATGGCACTCAAGCCCATCCCGCGCCTTATCCTGATTACCGCCGTGATCGGTGGCGCGCTATTCGGAATCAACAAATACTTTGCCGACGGCGTGTTGAGCGCGGGCGGTACGCCGAGCACGATCCCAAGCGCGATGGATGTGCCGGTCGCCGGCAACTCCGGAAAGCAGCCGGTCCAATCCAATATAGACGCGGTGGTGATTCCTGCCGCCAGAGGAGACTACACGGCGCGAACGCTGATCATACCTTGGAACGCTACGGCCGCGCTCCATCTGGCAAACGGCGACGTCACAACCAGCGCAGGAAGCCTGATGGCCAGCCGCGGTGTGCGCATGACGCTGGAACGCCAGGACGACTACGCGCAGATGGTGGCGGAACAGGCCCTCTTCGCCAGCGAAGTAGCGGCGGGCGTTGCCAAGCCTTCCAAGGGCGCGGCCTTCGTGGTCATTATGGGCGATGGCTTGCCTGGCTACGCCTCGTCGGCTACGGCCGCGCTGGAGAAGATGGGCCAGCAGATCGAAGTTGTCGGCGCATTGGGCTACTCGCGCGGCGAAGATAAGTGCATGCTGCCAGTCACTGTAGCCAGCGACCCGCAGAAGGCGCGCGGCTCGCTGATCGGTGCCGTGCTGCGGGATGGCGACTGGAACATTTGCGTCAAATATGCGGCTGATAACAAAATTCCGGTCAATCCCGACCCCAAGACGTATGATCCGGACGCGATGAATTT
>JAQGMD010000225.1 GCA_028292565.1 Burkholderia sp.
TTGATAACATTCCGTGCCTCGATCACATCTTGCTTTGGTAGAATCCCGTTCTGATTCCACCCTTGATCCCTGATACGAATGAAGCAGAAGAACAAAGCCAGGAAATTGTTGTGGCTACGGGGTTACCGATGCCACACCCTGTGGGACGGGAAAACCCGCGTAGGACGTATCAGCCTGCAGCAAAGTCCGGAAGGCAAAAACCTCTACCTGTGCGAAACCGGCACCCTGAAGCGTGAAACCGCGTCGCTCGACGACGCAAAGCGATGGGTGCGAGAGAACGTGATGCTGAATTTCCTGCAGCGGACGTTATTCTGATCATCCGGGCAGCCATTGGTAATACCTCAACACGCCCCTCGGGCTTCTGATTCTTCATACCCGTCCTCCGAAATGGAACTTCCGCAATGCCGTGCGGCTCTAAACGACTGTTGATTACAAGTTCGCGTCATGTTTGAGGAATACAGCGATGAGTACCGTTCGTCGGCAGCCTGGCTCTACAGCTTCACCTTCCCGATCCGCCGGAAACGGTCCGCCGCCCACGGGCGCACTTGACCGAAGCGCGCAGATCGAGGCGCAGGTCGAAGAATGCGCGGAGCAGATTTCCGCGATTACAGCGGCGCTCAAAGTAGACGTGACGCCGGTGCTCGCCACAACCGATCTGGAACTGGCCCTGGCGCAAAGCGAGCTGGTCAGGCAGAAGATCGAAAAATGCGCCGAAGAGCTGCATACGCTGAATACGGCGCTTTCCCAGGAAATGCGGGAGCGCAGACGATCCGAACGCGCCTTGGCCGGCATGCAGGTGAGGTTGATCGGCGCACAGATCGACGTCCTCGAAGCACGCTCCGAACTCACCAGGGTCAAGGATGAGCGGGAAAGAGCGCGCTATTTCGCATTCCATGATTCGCTGACGGGCCTGGCCAATCGCAACCTGTTCAGCGACCGCCTCGAGCATGCGCTCGCCCATTCCAAACGTTACGGCACGCTGCTCGCGGTGATGTGCGTCAATGTCGACAAGTTCAAGGCCATCAATGAAGCGCATAGCCACTATGTCGGCGACAAGGTGCTGCAGACGATGGCCCAGCGCCTGCATGATGCGGTGCGTGCCGTCGATACTGTCTGCCGCACGGAAGGCGACCAATTCCTGCTGCTGCTGGAAGAAGTAGCAGCGGTCGATGCCGCCGAGTTCATCGCACGGAAAGTAATTCGTGCCATCGCACAGCCGTTCGACTTGGAAAGCCTGCGGCTGATCGTGACGGCATGCATCGGCGTTGCGGTTTACCCGCGCGACGGTAAAACCGCCGGGACGCTTATCAACAATGCCGATAGCGCCGTGTCTGTGGCGAAACGCGGTTCGGCGCGATTTGCGTTTTACAGTCCGCGGCAAAGCTGATTGGCGCACTGTCATTTCGAACGCAGTGAGAAATCCCTCATGGGGCGTTTGCTATCCGTTCGAAATGACACTTGGCATTTGCCGGCCGTCTTCCCTGATGCCAGTCTTGACGAACACCGATTATCCGCCCGAAACAACTTGCGAAGTCGGTGATGACGAATAGACTGAAGCTTTCGTCGTGCACCCTCCCTCTGTGCTCCCTGCCCCAGCATGCCAATGAGGGCGGTTGAGGGAAACCACAGGTTTTTCTAACATAGCGTCTCCCCGGCGCAGAAAAGGGAGACACCACATTACGGAATGAAAATTGCGCAGGTCTCGCCGCTGTTCGAAAGCGTGCCGCCGAAGGCGTATGGTGGTACCGAGCGGGTTATCTCATACCTCACAGAGGAACTGGTCAGGCAGGGGCATGAAGTCACGCTCTTTGCCAGTGGCGATTCGAAAACTTCCGCGCAGCTGGTGGCGCCTTGCGCAGAAAGTGTCCGCCCGGACAAGTCGCCTGCATGGCTCGCGTACCACATGGTTCAAATGGACCTTGTGTTCGAGCTTGCGCACACATTTGATGTAATTCACTTCCACACGGAATACGTTCATTTGCCTGCGAAGAGACTGCTGCGTACGCCGTGCATCGCAACGCTGCATGGCCGCCTGGATATGCCGCACCTTGTCCACCTCTACAAGTACTTCAGCAATTGGCCGCTGGTTTCGATATCCGACAGCCAACGTGCGCCACTGGCATGGGCGAACTGGTGCCGGACGGTGTATCACGGTTTGCCGCCCGACCTGTATACACCGCGCTCGACGCACGGCTCCTACTTTGCGTTCATAGGCCGCGTCTCGCCAGAGAAGCGGCTCGACCGCGCCATCGAGATCGCGCGCCGGTGCGGCATGCCCTTGTATATCGGCGCCAAGATCGACAGGATGGATGATCCTTATTTCAACGAACACATCAAACCGCTGCTCGGTTCGGCGCACGTGGAACTCCTCGGCGAGATCTGCGAACAGGAAAAGCGCGAGTTGCTCGAGCATGCGAGCGCGCTGCTATTTCCGATCGACTGGCCCGAACCATTCGGCCTCGTGATGATCGAAGCTTTTGCTTGCGGCACCCCGGTCATCACTTATCCGAATGGTTCCGTCCCGGAGATCATGGAAGAAGGCGTTACAGGATTTGTCGTAACGAATCAGGACGATGCGGTGCGCGCGGCCCAGCGCATCGACTCCGTCGACAGGAAGCTCTGCCGAGCGGCATTCGAGCGTCGCTTCACCTCGGCGCACATGGCTGAAAATTACCTGCGTGCCTATCGGCAGGTGATCAATAGTTGACCTCTACCCCACCGCCCTGCCCGTTCGCCCAGCGCGAAACCCGATACACTACACCGGAGAAACCCATGGTCGAGAAAGTCCAACTCGGGGAAAAATGGTACATCCTCGCGACCGCCGCGCCGGCGGATGAAAGCCGCCGGGTGCTCAAGCACAACGACACGTTTGCATTGTTCGACCGCTTCGGCGATATCCAGTCGACCGGCCTGGGCGAAGAAGGCATTTACTACTATGACACGTCGTTTTTGTCGCAGCAGGAGTTGCTGATCGAAGGCGTACGGCCCATGTTCCTGAATTCGACGGTGAAGGATGACAACGGGCTGTTCATCATCGAGCTGATGAACCCCGACATCCATCCCGAGGGACAGCACCCGATCCTGAAAGGACTGCTGCATATCTTTCGCGCCAAGCTGATCTGGAATGAAGCGTGCTATGAACATATACGCATCGTGAACTACGGCCTCGATCCGGTCGAGGCCACGCTGTCGATGGAATTCGGGGCCGACTACAAGGACATCTTCGAGGTCCGCGGATTTCACCGTGCACGCCGCGGCGACAACCTGCCCCCGCAAATCAGCGACAAGGAACTGGTGCTGGGATACCGGGGGCTGGACCAGATCGTGCGCAAGACCAGGATCACCTTCGCTGACGCGCCCGAGAAACTGACCCAGCATCGCGCCGATTTCAAGATCAACCTGAAGCCGAAGGGCGACGCGCACCTGTATGTGACGGTAGGCTGCGAGCTGCAGGAAAATGCGAAGCCGGCGCACACTGATTATTTCTCCGCCTTCACCGAGGTCAACCAGTCGATCGGCAGGCAATTGGAAAACCGTTGCAAGGTCGTGACGTCCAATCCTCTTTTCAACAGCTGGATCGATCGCTCCACCGCCGACCTGGTGATGCTCACCACCCATTTGCGCGAAGGACCGTACCCGTACGCCGGCGTGCCTTGGTACTCGACCACCTTTGGCCGCGACGGCATCCTGACGGCGCAGGAGTACCTGTGGGTGGATCCGAGCCTGGCCAAAGGCGTGCTGGCGTTCCTGGCGGACAACCAGGCCACCTCGTTCGACCCGGAACGTGACGCCGAGCCCGGCAAGATACTGCACGAGGCGCGCAAGGGTGAGCTGGCGTTGCTCGGCGAGATACCGTTTCGCCATTACTACGGGACCGTGGATGCCACGCCCCTGTTCGTCGGCCTGGCAGGCTCGTATTACGAGAGAACGGGCGACCTGGCGTTCATCCGCGGCATCTGGACCAACATCCTCAGCGCGCTGAAATGGATAGACGAATATGGCGACCGCGACAAGGACGGGTTCGTCGAATATGCCCGCCACACCGAATCGGGCCTGGCGCAGCAGGGCTGGAAGGATTCGCACGACTCGGTATTTCACCGCGACGGCCGGCTCGCAGATGCGCCGATCGCATTATGCGAAGTGCAGGGCTACGTGTATGAAGCGAAACTGCATGCAGCCAAGCTTGCCCGATTGATGGGTGATCAGAAGCTTGCGGAAGAACTCGAGGATGCCGCGTCGCACCTGAAGCGTCGCTTCAATGAAGCGTTCTGGTGCGAGGAGATCGGCACCTATGCGATCGCGCTCGATGGCAAGAAAGAACAATGCAAGGTGCGTTCATCCAACGCCGGCCATGCGCTATGGAGCGGCATCGCAACCGCAGAACGCGCCGAACTCGTCGCTAACCAGATGCTGACCGAGGACTTCTTCTGCGGCTGGGGCATCCGCACCATACCCATCGGCGAAGCGCGCTACAACCCGATGGCGTATCACAATGGTTCAATCTGGCCACATGACAATGCGATGATCGCCGATGGCATGGCACGTTACGGTCTGATAAGCCAGGCTATGGGCGTCTTCAGCGGCCTGAGGGAAGCCTGCCTCTTCTTTGACCAGCACCGCATGCCCGAACTGTTCTGCGGCTTCGAGAAGCGGCCGGACGAAGGCCCCACCCTGTATCCGGTTGCGTGCTCCCCGCAGGCCTGGGCAGCCGCGAGTGTGTTCTATCTGCTGGAGGCCTGCCTCGGCCTCTGCTTTGAACCGAGCCGGCCGGAAATCCGATTCAGGCATCCGCAGTTGCCGCCGTTCCTGGAAACGGTCGACATCACCGACCTGACGATCGGGAACACGCGACTCGATTTGCGGCTGCAACGCTATCCGAATAATGTCGGCATCAATGTCATGCGCAAGGAGGGGAATGCGGAGGTGGTGGTGGTTGCTTGACGATGATGCGGGTGCGCGAGGGTCCGCAGCCGAACTTGCCACTGTCGCAGGTTGGGATGCAATCCCAACGTTCGAACCGAATACAACCGCCGGCGCCCTTGCGAGCGACGGCGCGTTGGGATTGGCATCCCAACCTACGGACTACCGCCTGCGTGTGTGATTCCGGATCTCTGTCACCTGACACCCTGATTACGACTGCGGATCAAGCAGATGAGACAGGTTCCTGGAGGCCAGGAATTCGCGGGTTAAAGGGTCATTAAACTCATGAGTGAGTTCAGCCTGCACTCGTGGTCCGGCATTTTGTCGGGCCTCCCTTCCGCGGACGACGGCCAGCGCCGGGATTGCATCCCACCGTGCTCAGATCATCGTGTCACCGCACTGCGTTCGAAATGAAAGTACCGCAGGGTGGGTCTGAACTGACCGCCATTTTCGGGGCTGTCACATAAACGGCGGGTCGCGACCCGCCCTACGGCTCTCAGATCATTGGTGTGACCGCACCGTCCATCGCGAGGATCGCGCCACTGACGTAACTCGCTCGCGCCGACGCGAGAAAGACCACCGCATTGGCGATCTCCTCTGGCTCCGCGATCCGTCGTAATGGCAGGCGCTCATGGGCCCTGCGCATGGCTTCGTCCTCACTAATCCCGTGCAGCTTCGCATCGACCGCCATGCCTTGCTTGAGCCGCTCGGTCAGCGTCAGCCCCGGATTGACCGCGTTGACCCGGACACCTTTCGGCCCATACGCGGCCGCCAGGCCCGCGCTCGCCAGCATCAGCGCCGCATTCGCAGCCCCGCCAGGCAAATGAACCGGACCGGCTACCTTGCCGCCGGCGCCGATGACGTTCACGATTACGCCCTGTCCACGCTGCGCCATGCGTTTGATCGTCGGGTCGATCATGTGGATGTAGGTGAAGTACTTGGCCTGCATCGCGTCGTGCCATGCCTGTGGCGTCAGCTCATCAGGCGGAGTGCGGCGCGCGGCGCCCGCGGAATTCACGAGGATGTCTACCGGCCCGCCGGCCTGCTCTGCCCTGTCCAACGCCGCCAGCGCAGCTGAAGGATCGCCGAGGTTTGCCGCATAGGTGGCGATGCGGTCTGATGCATCAGGCATAGCATCCAGCAGTGTTTGCAGACCCGATTGCAGGTTGTCTTCGCTGCGCGACACCAGGCTTACCTTCGCTCCCTCCTGCAAGAATCCGAGAGCGCATGCCAGGCCTATGCCTTTGCTGCCGCCGGTGATGAGTACGTGTTTTCCTTCAAGTTCGAGGTCCATCAGCAGTCCCGATATGTGTGGTTAGAAGAGCAATCGATTTAAACACATATCGGCAAGGGCCGCCGCAGGGCCTCGTCGAAGCGGCACATCACGGCGCAAATACCGACCGCACGCATCCCTCTTCCTTCATCCGCCACATCTCGTACCCTTTCGCCGCATCCTCGAGCGAGAACTTATGCGTCATCATGAAAGACGGATCGAACTCGCCGTGCGCGGCATGCTCCAGCAGCCTTGGAATGTACTTTTGCGCGAACACCTGCGAGGAGTGTATGGTCAGCCCCTTGTTCACGACGGCGCCCATCGGGAATTTATCCATCAGCATGAACACGCCCAGCACCGACACGGTCCCGCCTTTGCGGCATGCATAAATGGCCTCGCGCAGCGAATGGCCGCTGTCCCGCGAAAGCCGCAAAGACTGCTTGACCCGATCCAGCGCATAGTCGATCGAATAACCGTGCGCTTCCATGCCGACCGCTTCGATGCAGTGGTCAGGACCGCGCCCTCCGGTCATCTCCTTGAGCGCATCGATGACGCTGGTCTCGGCATAGTTGATGGTCTCGGCGCCTGCCTTTTCGCTCGCCATCTGCAGCCGTTCCGAAATCCGATCAATCGCAATGACGCGACCCGCGCCGAGCATGTACGCACTCTTTTGCGCCATCAACCCGACGCCGCCGCAGCCCCATACAGCGACCACGTCGTCCGGCTGGATGTTGCAGAAGTCGGCGCCCATGTAACCGGTCGGGCCGGCCTCGGAGCAAAACAGCGCCCTTTCGTCCGGCACGCCTTCGGGAACCACAAAGCAGTCCTTGTCCGCATACGGCACCCGTATGTATTCCGCATGGCATCCGGCATAACCGCCGAGCGCATGCGTATAGCCGTAAATGCCGCCGGGATGCTGGCCGAACAATGGATCGGCCAGTTCGGGCTTGTCGTTCGAGATGTCGCACATCGAATGAAGCTCGTGCTGGCAAAACCAGCAGCTGCCGCACGAGATGAAGGGCGCGACACAGACGCGGTCGCCCTTCTTCAGCTTCTTCACGCCGGGCCCGGTCTCCACGATCTCGCCCATGAACTCATGTCCGATGATGTCGCCGGATTTCATGCTGGGGACATAGCCGGAGATGATGTGTTCGTCCGAGCCGCAGACCGACGACAGTTTCACTTTGAGGATGGCGTCCTGCGGGTTGATGATCGTCGGGTCTGCGACGGTCGACACGCGCAGGTCATTTACGCCTTTCCAGCACAATGCTCGCATTTCTCTCTCCTCGTCAGCGGTCGCGACCGTCGTTGCGGCAAGCGGGCTGGCCTTTGATGGTCGGGATCTCGCCGGTCACCGTCAGGGCCTTGAAGCGCCACAGCGCCTTGAATGCGATCTGCTTAGGCACGAAACCCAGCAGGTCCATGGCGGTATCGCCGGGCAGCCGCAGCGGCGGGGTGAACTTCATGCGCAGCATGACTTCGGTGCCCCGGTTGCCGGGCGCAGGACGAAACTCGACCGATCCCTCGCAAGGCATCAGGGCTCCGGCCGGCGTGCGCCATCGAATCATTTGACCGGGACGGTCTTCGACGATCTCGGTGTCCCACTCTATAGCGCGATCCAGTGGGCCGTGCACCCGCCAGTGCACATGCTTCTCATCCTTCATCGTGACCGCACCCTCGTCGCCCATGAGCTGCAGCAGTACGTTCGGGTCGTGCCACGCGCGATACAGTTCGTCGGCCGTCTTTTCGATGGTGATGGCGCAGACTATGTCCATCTCATCTCGCGCTTCGTGGGTCCTTGCGATCCTGCGGCCGCCCTCGGTATGTAATCCCAGTTTCTTATACACGATGGAGTGGCCGGTCACCCCGCGCGCGAGCAATCCGGTGCCTGCCAGCGCAGCGACTGCGCCACCAAGCTTGCCACGCCTGATGCCGCCAGCTACAAGTAGCCCACCCAGCAGCATCGAAGCCGCTCGTTCCACCTGGCTGACATTGATACCTGACGGCCCGCGCATATCGCCGGTTCCACGTTCACGCGCACCGCCCATGGTTCGTTTAACGATATCGATTACCGCATTCATGCTTGCTCCTTTTCTCCGGCGCACCGTCTGGCATTGACGTCCCTCACGGCGTCCATAGCGCGTCAATATTTTTAACACACTAGGCCAGAATGCCTGCAATAGCGAGGTGAGTTGGGAAAGAGCCGGAGGAGTTTATATGGAGGCGGCGCATTGTTTCGTGCGGGAAGGAGAAGACGCAATCAAGCAATAAAAAAAGCCCGCTGAAATCAATCAGCGGGCTTTTCCATTAGTTATTCGTATTACCAGAAAGGTGCGGTTCTCAATTCAAGGCTGCAAGTCGCCGATGCTATTTGCGTATTTTTTCCAGCAATAAGCTGGTCTGCACGCTCGAATCATACTGACGGGATCCCTTGAGGTAGATCACCGCACCGACCGTAGCCAGAAAGGCAAAGTCTTCCTCGCTCACGTCCTCCTGGATATGGGCCATGAATTCCGCGAAGGGAGACACCAAGTCCTCCACGGCTATTACATTCTCGAGCTTGCCGGCGAGGTGGTGCATTATGGCAATCGCTTCGTCTTTCTTCATTGGTGCACCCTTAGATGTGGTTTCTCGGATTCTATGAAAGGCGCGCGTCAATTGAAATGCCGAAAAGGAAAAAGGCGACAATACGATCGATAAATAACGATATCGTGACTATCCCGCCACACAAAATATCAAGGAAGTGTCAAGTTGAATTGGGACTTGGAAATTACGCAGTGTCACGGAGTTGTAGCGAAGACAATTGGTGTGCTGCGGCATTCCATCTGAGGTGACGGGTCTCACCGGCAATGTGAGGCCTATCGTGTTGATGCCGGCGCTGCTATTCGCAAATACCGTGCCGCCGTGCATTTTTGCAATCGCTTTCACGATCGCCAGACCCAGTCCATGGTTGTCGGTACTCAGCGCACGTGAGGCGTCGATCCGATAGTGCCTTGCCCGAACTTCACAAACCGGGCCGACTGCCCTGCTGCTGCTGACCGTAGTCGCCGGAGGCGCGGGCATGGCCATGATGATGGACGCCAGCCTGCTGCTCGGGCAATTGACCGGCGCGCTTGCGCTTACCTTCGCCGCCTGTGCGTCCCTCGCCCTCGGCCGGTTGCGTATTCCATTCTCAGGTGCTGCAACCGGTGTGGCAGTGCTACTCCTCGGTGCGTTGCTGACCTATGCATGGATCTATGCCGGGTTCTCACTCGGATATGTGATTCTTTTGGCAACTGGCGTGCTGGCAGATCCGGTGATGCACGCGATCAATCGATTCCGGCGCTCCGAATCCTGGATGCCTGCGGTGGTGCTCTCGGCGATCCCGGTGCTCGTGACGGTGGGCCTGGTGGCAAAGGCGGCGCAGGACTCGGGCGGATACTGAAGCACTGCGCCCCGGCACGTGCTCGCATAGAATGGCTGTTATCCACCTTGCCAGATGCAGCCTATGCAGCCTATGCAACCCACGACAACTTTTTGGGATATCAGCCCGCTGATATCGCCGGCGCTGCCGACATGGCCCGGCGACACGCAATTCGGTGCGGAGACTACCTGGCAGATCGCCGACGGCTGTCCGGTGAAAGTAAGCCGCATCACGCTGTCGACCCACACCGGCGCGCATTGCGATGCCCCTTCCCACTACGATCCGCAGGGCGAGGCTATCGATACGGTGAGCCTCACACCGTATATCGGCCATTGCCGCGTAATTGACTGCGTCGGCGCCCACGTTGTCGAACCGCGGCATATCGCACATGCGTTGACCGACTTGCCACCGCGCGTGCTGTTACGCACCTACGTGCACAACCCGCAAACTGCGTGGGATCCGGAATTCTCCAGCATCTCGCCAGAGACGATCGCGCTGGTCGCCGCACACGGCGTGATGTTAATCGGCATCGACACGCCCTCGCTCGATCCCCAGGACTCGAAAACCATGGACGCACATCATGCCGTGCGCGCGCACAAGATGGCGATACTGGAAGGCATCGTGCTCGACGAGGTGCCTGCGGGCGACTATGAACTGATTGCGCTGCCGTTGAAGCTGCACGGCCTGGATGCGAGCCCGGTGCGCGCAATCCTGCGACCGCTGGCCGAAGGATCAAGATGATGATCACGCGCGCCGACTGCATGGCAATGGATACCTCCGACCCACTCGCGGCATTGCGCGACCAGTTTGATTTGCCTGCGGATACGATTTACCTCGACGGCAACTCCCTCGGCGCGCGACCGAAAACTGCGCTCGAACGGGCACGACAGGTGATCGAGCAGGAATGGGGTAGCGACCTGATACGCAGCTGGAACAAGGCGGGCTGGTTCGAGCTGCCGTCGCGGCTGGGAGACAAGCTCGCCACGCTCATAGGTGCAGGGAACGGTGAAGTGGTCGTCACGGATTCGACCTCGATCAACCTGTTCAAGGCATTGGCGGCCGCACTGCAACTGCAGGCGAACGATCGCAAAGTCATCGTTACCGAACGCGGCAATTTTCCGACCGACCTCTACATCGCACAAGGATTGACCTCATGGCTGGATCGCGGCTATGAATTGCGACTGGTCGACTCGCCGGACGAACTCGTTGCAGCAATCGATACGCGCACTGCGGTGGTCATGCTCACCCATGTCAATTACCGGACCGGCTACATGCACGACATGCAGGCGCTGTCGGCCCACGCACACGCGTGCGGCGTATTGACGATCTGGGACCTGGCCCACTCGGCGGGCGCGGTGCCGGTCGATGTTCATCGCGACGGGGCTGATTTCGCGATAGGCTGCACTTACAAATACCTGAACGGCGGTCCCGGCGCACCGGCGTTCATATGGGTCGCGCCGCGCCATCAGCAAAACTTCCGCAACCCGTTGTCAGGCTGGTGGGCCCATGCGGCGCCTTTTGACATGGCGCCGGAGTACCAACCTGCCGGCGGCATTCGAGGCGCACTGTGCGGGACCCAGCCGATCGTGTCGCTGGCGATGGTGGAGTGCGGCCTGGACATCTTTGCGCAGACCAACATGAGCGCAGTGCGCACCAAGTCGCTCGCATTGACCGATCTCTTCATTGAGCTGGTCGAGACCCGCTGCGCCCGCCACCCGTTGCGCCTGGCTACGCCGAGGGCGCACCATCAACGCGGTAGCCAGGTAAGCTTTGCACATCCACACGGCTACGCGGTCATGCAGGCGCTGATCGCCTGCGATGTCATCGGCGATTACCGCGAACCGGAAATCATGCGCTTTGGCTTTACGCCGCTCTATACGCGTTTTGTCGACGTGTGGGATGCGGTGGAACGCCTTGCGGATATTCTGGACAACGGCAAGTACGATCTTGCAGCACAGCGCGAACACGTCACCTGATCAAGGACCATCAATGAATTCCGAAACCAAGCCCGATAAATCCTGGCATGGCGCGAAGATGGACTTCAGCGCATCGATGAGCTATGCGGATTACCTCGGGCTAGACCAGATACTCTCGGCACAGCATCCGCGCTCGCCCAACCATAACGAAATGCTGTTCATCGTACAGCACCAGACCAGCGAGCTGTGGATGAAGCTGATGCTGCATGAATTGCACGCGGTGCGCGCGCAGATCCGCAGCGGCGATTTGCCTCCCGCCTTCAAGATGCTGGCGCGGGTCGCGCGGATCATGGACCAGCTGGTGCATGCATGGGACGTGCTGGCGACCATGACGCCACCGGAGTACACCGCGATCAGGCCCTATCTCGGCCAGTCCTCCGGCTTCCAGTCGTTCCAGTATCGCGAGATTGAATTCATCCTCGGGAACAAGAACGCCGCGATGCTTGACGTGCATGCAACCGTACCCGAAGTCCATCAGCGCCTCGATGACGCGCTGCGCGCACCGTCGATTTATGACGAAGCGATTTTGCTGATGTCACGCGAAGGGTTCAACATCGATGCCTCGCGGCTCGCTGCGGATTGGACGCATCCGACCGCCGCCGATGATTCGGTCAAGGCGGCGTGGCTGGAGGTGTATAAGGCGCCGACAGAGCACTGGGCGTTGTATGAGCTGGCTGAAAAGTTGGTGGACCTGGAAACCGCGTTCCGGTTCTGGCGCTTCCGGCATGTGACGACGGTGGAACGCATCATCGGCCTGAAGACCGGCACCGGGGGGACCGCCGGGGCCAGTTATCTGAAGAAGATGCTGGAAGTGGTTTTGTTTCCTGAGCTGTTTGCGCTACGCACGGAGCTTTGATCGGACCACGGGCTCAGCCCTGGCCGCTACTTCGCCTCTTCCATCGTGATTTTGTTTTCGGCGGCCTGCTTTTGGTGAAGCAGCAATCTTTAGCCAACTTGCACACGAAAGCTTCGATCTGCAGGAGGACGGTTACAGGTCGAAACACTTCTTACACTTGAAATTTCTTTTAAAATCAACAGGTTAAAAATTAAATCATTGGCAGTCGGCCATATAGCGAAACCTTGCCTGCGTTAGTGATGTCGAAATGGCAACGACACTCTGAAAGGGACTCTTGCAAGCGACAACCACAAAACGACTCCTCATTGCGTTCACCCCGCACTCCGCGCCGTTGCTTGAGGCAGCATTGAAGGTGGACTTTGAACTAATCATGTCCGACTCCGTGGAGCACGCTCTCTCGCAGCTCGAACAGGGAATTGATCTCATCGCCTGCGACACGCATTTTGATGACTGCAGGATGTTCGACCTCCTGCGACTATCCAAGGCCAACCCCGCCACACGATCGGTGCCGTTTTTATGCCTGAGGGTGGTTGAAGGCGCGCTCGACCAGACGCTTTACCAAAGTGTCGACATCGCGTCTAATGCACTGGGCGCTGCCGCTTTCATCGACCTGTTTGACCTGAAGCAAAAGTGCGGGGAAGCACAGGCTCACCAGAGGCTCAACAGGCTCATGGCACAACTCGCCTCACGTTCCACCGAGCTCTGAAACAGCCACATTCGCAAGGATGTAGGCAGAACCACTACAAAAAAATACATACGCCGCCGATACGCGATGCGGTCCGGATTGTGCATACTGCATGTATTCCATTCCGAAGAGAGGAAAAAGATGAAATTGACTCACCGGTCACTCAAGAACAACAATCGGAACGTGTCGGAATTGAAAGATTTGATGACAGCAGTACCCATCACGCTCGAACATTACTCGGCAATCATGCGCAAACGCGTCGAGACAAGGCGAACGATCGAAGACGCATTGGAAGAATCGAGACTGCGCCGGCTGGAAACCTGAAATACCTCGGGCATTCCATGTCGCTGGTGGACTATGATAAAGTCTGCGTCCTTCAACCAGTGTGACACCGCAATGCCCGACCATCCCATCCCCGCACCCGACCTGCCTGAAGAACCGGGCAATGATGAAAAAATCCAGGACCCGCGCTTATGGCGCGACAATGGCTGGACCGCGCGTGTCATCAAAAATGAAGACGACGAGGGTTGGGCTGTTGCAATGATCAAGGACGGAGAACCGGAACCTGCACTGGTCGGTCCCTGGACCATGGGTCGCGACAAGAAAAATCCTAAGCCGCTCGACGCAAACGCGTTCAGTACGCTGGTGAAAACGGCTTCGGAGGTTTTGCGCCGACACGAGCAGCAGCTTCACGCGATGCTTAACAAGAGCATCTTGGTGAGCACGGATACGGCGACGGTAAACGTCACATTGAATATCGTGCCGGATGAAGATGATCCTTATGCGATGCTGACCGCTGAGGATGAAAGCGGCGAGCGACTCGCCCAGGTGCGAGTGGCGGCGAACTTCAAGCTGACCAAGGCGAGTGCGGAGGCCTGGATTGAGAATGGGTTTCGCAGGCCCTGAGGCAGCCGGACGTTACAGGCAAATTCCCCGGGGCCCGGCGAGAAGCCTGCCGCAATTTTTGCGGCCGATTTGTGGGAAACCTTGGCCTGCAAGGGCGAGGGGATCAACTACTCCACCGGCACGCCGCGATACCTTCCCACTTCGCCCGGCGCAACCAACCCTCCCTCATTACCCCACGAATTCCGGATATAGGACACCACGGCGGCCACCTCACTATCGCTGAGCTCCGGCCCGAAAGGCGGCATGCCATAAGGACGCGGATTGCCTCCGGTACTCGGCGGGTAGCCGCCATTCAAAACCATGCGTATCGAGTTAATAGGTGTATGCGCCGTCAGCGAGCGATTGCCTGCCAGCGGCGGATATGCGGAAGCCTCCCCTTCCCCGCCAGCCTTATGGCATTCGACACAGTGCTTCTCATACAGCTGCGCGCCGAGCTTCATCATATTCTCGGCGCCGTCCGCGGATACCCGCATCGACTCCGGTGACGCGCCGGCATCCGTCTGCGGCAACGACTTCAGGTACATCGCCATCGACACCACATCATCATCATTCAGATGCTGCAGGCTCTCACTGACCACTTCCGCCATCGGTCCAAAGACCGCGCCCCGTTCGGAGACGCCGGACTTCAGCAGGTCGGCGATATGCTGAACCTCCCAGTCGCCGAGACCGGTTTCAGCATTGGAAGTCAGCGACGACGCATACCAGTTCAGCATCGGGATCATGCCACCGGCAAGATCCGCTTTCGCATCGGTGGCGCCCAGGGCGTTGCGGGTTGTATGGCACGCGCTGCAATGACCCAGGCCCTGCACCAGATAGGCGCCGCGATTCCACTCGACGCTCTTTTCGGCTTCAGGGGCATAGACGCCCGGTTTGAAGTAAAGCGCGCGCCATCCCGCCAATAAAACGCGCTGGTTGTACGGGAACCGCAGCTCATGTTCCTTGCTGGGCTGGTTCACCGGCTCGATCGATCGGAAGTACGCGTACATGGCATCCGAGTCGGCGCGCGTCACCTTGGTGTAATTCGGATACGGAAATGCCGGATACAAGAAGCTGCCGTCTTTGGACTTCCCGTTATGCAGCGCACGCCAGAAATCATCCGACGTCCATCTGCCGATGCCGGTCGCAACATCAGGCGTGATGTTGGGCGCATAGATATTCCCGAACGTCGTGGGAATCGCGCGGCCGCCGGCATATTCCTTCCCCCCGCGCACCGTATGGCATGCCATGCAGTCGCCGGCACGCGCCAAATAGCTGCCCCTCGCAATTTGTTGGGACGCATCGGCAACCGGGACGCTGGGATACTCGCTGCCCGGATCGCTCAGGATCTCAATACCGATCACTGCCGCCGGGACGATGATGATCGCGGCGAGGATGAATAACACAATACGCTTCATGAATGACTCACTTTATTGGGACACACCGCCGCAGGGGATCGGCAATTTGACGGACGCGGACGACGCGGGCCTCATATCGTTCGGTACCGGCTGCGACGAGAGCCAGGCCGACACCGCGCTTATGTCATCGACGCTGAGGCGCTCGGTGATCTGCGCCATGCAATCGGGCGCGGCGGCTTTGCGTCCGCCGTTCTTCCAGGCGCCGAACTGCGAATTCAGGTAATCGCGCGGCAAGCCAACCAGGCCTGGAATCGCGGGGGCAACACCGGTCAGGTTGCTGCCGTGGCAGGCGATGCAGGCCGGGATATTTTTCGAGGCATCGCCCTTCGTGACCAGCGCCCTGCCTCTCTCCATCACGGTGGACGAAACATTGACGGACTGCGGAGCCGGATAAGGCGGATGCAGATTGGAGAAGTACTGCGCCATCTCCTGCAAATACGCGTCCGACAGGTGATCGACCATGTACGTCATCATCGGATAGCGCCGGCGGCCTTCGCGGAAGTTGATGAGCTGGTTGTAGAGATAGCCCGCCGGCTTGCCGGCGATGCGGGGAAAGTAGCCTTCGCTGGTGGCGCGCCCTTCCTTGCCGTGGCATGCGACGCAGGCGACGGTGCGTTGCGCGATCGTGTCGCTCACCACTTGCTGCGCTTGGGCTATGCCTGCGCTCAGCACGACGGTCATTGCGCCGAGGAGTAAAAGAAGACGATGGAAAGGCCGATGAGGCGCAGCCGTTTCATCGCCCGCGGTTGTTGGTATTGTTTTCATGGCGTAAGGCAGGGTCAGCATGGGCGCCATTCTGGACGAATTGATCACAACAAAACAGTGGCAGTAGGGACTTGTTTTTGCATATCAGATGAGGCCAGCCTGCCCCGTCCTGCGTCCACCCATTGATGTTTCAGTAAATGGATGACAACCGGGGTGGTCATCCATTTACTGCTGACCGCTCCCCTCTCCCCCATTGGGAGATCGGGTGGGGGTGAGGGACTGAGCATTCATTCGGTCACTCACCTGCTAATGCTCGGCAGGGTGGTGATTTGTGATCTAATGCGGGGCACTCCCGCCATTCCAGAACACCAATACCAACTGATTGGTTACCGTATCAACCGATGAAACGTTATGAAGCGCTCGCCGAAGAAATAGCGCAATCGATTCGAACCGGCGTACTGAAACTCGGAGACCGCCTGCCCTCGGTGCGCCAGGCTAGCACCAGCCGGAGCGTCAGCCCGTCTACCGTATTTGAGGCCTACTACCTGCTCGAAGCGCGCGGGCTGATTCGTGCCCGCGAGCGCTCCGGGTATTACGTGATTGCCGGCGCCAAGGCGCTGCCTCCGGAACCTGACACACCCTCCCGCCCGGGCGGCGAATCGACATCCGTCGACGTCAGCAAACTGGTTTTCGATGTGCTTGAATCGACCCGCATGCGCGACGTGGTGCCGTTTGGCTCGGCCTTCCCGAGCCCGTTCCTGTTTCCCTTACCGCGGCTTGCGCGGGCGATGGCGTCCAGCGTGCAGGCGATGGATCCATGGAGCACGGTGGATGACCTCTCGCCCGGCAATGCGAGCTTGCGCCGGCAAATCGCGCTGCGCTACCTGGCGGACGGGCTGCATGTACACACCGATGAAATCATCATCACCAATGGAGCGCTCGAAGCGCTCAACCTGTGCCTGCTTGCGGTGGCGCGCCCGGGCGACTCGGTGATCATAGAATCGCCGGCCTTTTACGGCGCGTTGCAGGCGCTCGAGCGCCTCGGCCTGAAAGCGATCGAGGTGACGACCCATCCGCGCGACGGTATCGACCTGGACGCGCTTGCCATTGCACTGGAACGCCACAAGCCGAAAGCCTGCTGGTTGATGACCAACTTTCAGAATCCACTAGGCAGTCTTATGCCGGATGAGAAGAAGCGTGCGCTGGTCGAACTGCTCACCCTGCACGACGTGCCGTTGATTGAAGACGATGTATACGGCGAACTTTACTTCGGCAGCAAGCGCCCGCCGCCGGCCAAGGCCTTCGATACCCGGGGCCTGGTGATGCATTGCTCGTCCTTCTCGAAATGCCTGGCCCCGGGTTACCGGGTCGGCTGGGTCGCGGCCGGCCGCTATGCGCAGCCTGTGTCGCATCACAAGCTCACGACAACACTATCAGCTTCTGCGCCGGCACAGGGTGCGCTGGCGGAATACCTCGTCAAGGGCGGCTACGATAAACACCTGCGGCAACTGCGTCATGCGTTGTCGGTGCAGCAAAGCGCGATGGTGCAAGCGGTGGTGCGCCATTTTCCCAAAGGGACCAAAGCCACGCGGCCGGGCGGCGGGTATTTTCTCTGGATAGAAATGCCGGGCAGCGTCAATGCGCTGGATATCCATCGGCAGGCGCTTTCGCTCGGCATCAGCGTGGCGCCCGGCCCGATGTTCTCCGCGCACCACGGGTTTGCCAACTGCCTGCGGCTGAATTATGGGCACGCCTGGGACGCTCGTGCCGAGGCGGCGCTGACGACTCTCGGCCGCCTCGTCGCGGCGAACGCAACCGAAAATTCAAAGTGAATTCACCCATGAACCAGACACGCCTTACTGGCCGGGACCTTACCGCCGCGCTCTGCATAGTCATGGTTTGGGGCACCAACTTCGCGGCGATGAAATTCGCGCTGCACGACTTCACGCCGTTTCAACTTGGCGCTGCGCGGTATGTGTTTGCAGCGCTTCCGCTCATTTTCCTGGTCAGGCCGCCCAAGCTTCATTGGAAGTGGGTGGTGACGTATGGACTGGTTCAGGGGGTCGGGCAATTCGGACTGTTGTTCACGGCGCTGCAAGTGGGTATGACGGCGGCGCTTGCATCGGTATTGATGCAAACGCAGGTGTTCTTAACTGCCCTGTTCAGTATTGTCCTGCTGCGCGAGCGCGTCAGCGTGCCGCTGCAAGCCGGCCTGGTGCTCGCTGCGTTCGGCCTGCTCTGTATTGCGATGAATTACCTGGCGCTGGGCGGTGCTGGCTCCGGTAGCACGCCTCTGGGCTTTTTGCTCTGCCTGATGGCGGCGGCGATGTGGGCGGTCTCGAATATCCTGGTGCGGCGTTTGCAGCGGTCGACACCGGATTTCGATGTGCTCGCTTATATGGTATGGAGCAGCCTGGTGCCGGTCGTGCCGTACATTGCATTGACATTGGCGTTCGATGCGCCGGAAACCCGCTGGCGCTGGGTAGCCGCATCGTGGAGCAGCTGGGTGTCGATCGCCTACCTTGGCTGGATCGCCACTATCCTCGCTTATGCGCTTTGGACGGGGTTGCTGAAACGGCATCCTGCTAATCGTGTTGCGCCGTTCAGCCTGGGCGTGCCGGTGGTGGGGCTGGCGACCGGGATGATTGTGTTGGGGGAAGTGATTACTGCGTGGCAGTGGGCGGGGATTGTGCTGGTGGTGGCGGCGCTGGCATGCGTGCTGTTGGGTGGGCGGGTGCTGGAGAGGATAGGCTCGTCTTCGAGCGTGAAAAAGAATGTGCGTTAAGCTGGTTTAAGTTGGGTAAAAGCGTACGCGAGGCAATACGAAAAATGCCAGGCATCCTACGGCGCAGGCTTGGCAATGAGCGGTCGAAGTAGCAGGCGTAGGTTGGGATGCCAATCCCAACATTCACCGCTCGAAACCGGGTCGGCGGTTATGCGAAGTGAAGAGTGTTGGGATTTCATCCCAACCTACGAATCCGGCTGCTCCAACTGCTGCAGCAAATACAACCGCTGATAAATCCCTCCCTCAATCCCCATCAGCGTCTCATGCCGTCCCGCTTCCGCAATCCGCCCATGGTTCAGCACCACAATCCGATCCGCATCACGTATGGTCGATAAGCGATGAGCGATCGCGATAACGGTGACGCGCCCACGCAATTCATTCAACGCGCGCTGCACCACCTGCTCGGTTTCACTATCGATATGCGATGTGGCCTCATCGAGAAACAGGATGCGCGGTTTGCCGGCCAAAGCCCGCGCGATGGCAATAAGCTGCTTCTGCCCCGTCGATAACCGCGCGCCGCCTTCACCCAGCACGGTGTCGTAGCCCTGCTCGAGCGCACAGATGAAATCATGCGCCCTCGCGCCGCGCGCGGCTGCCTCGATGTCAGCGTCGGAATAGCCGCGTCCCATGTCGATATTTTCACGGACGCTGGCGGCGAGCAGGAAAGGATCCTGCGGCACCAGCCCGACATCCGCGCGAAAAGCCGTATCGCCTATCTCGTCCAACGGAATGCCGTCGATGTCGATGCGACCGCTTTGCGCGGTATAGAAGCGCAGCAGCAAACTCAGCAAGGTGGATTTCCCGCTTCCCGTGTGGCCGACGATGCCGTAGAAAGCGCCAGCCGGGATGTCCAGACTCAGATCATGCAACACCGGCTGCGCCGCCGCATAACCGAAACTGAGGTTGCGAATCGATACCGCCCCCACGCTGATACGCGCGCCTTCATTGGAGTGACTGGTGCCAGGCTCCTGTAGCAATGCATTGACGCGTGCAGCGGCGATCAGCGACTGTTGTAACTGGCTGAACTGCATGGTGATCTGGATCAACGGTTCAACCACCCGCGCGATATAGCTGACGAACGCATAGAGCGTGCCGATTTCCAGCGCGTTGAACTGACGTTGGCCGAAAGTGTATATGACCGCCACGAGCAGCAGGATGTTGAGCATGTCGAGCGCCGGCCGCAGCAGCCACGCATTGGCTCGCACTTCGGACTGTCGCGCGGTGTAGTACGACTGGTTGGTACGGTCAAAGCGCGCCGCGAAACGCTGCGCCGCATTGCTCGCCTGCAGCACGTTCATGCCGGCGATCGACTCCCCTATCTGCGCGTTGATCTCGCCGCGCAACGCACGCGCATGTGTCACGGCCGGAGCGCTCCACCGCTGGTACAGCCAGACGATGAGCACCACCGCCGGAAACAGCGTGGCCACGATCAGCATCAGCCGCCAGTCGAGCCATGCCATCGCGGCCATGCTGCCGAGAAGCAGGATGCTGCTGTCGAGGATCACGAACAATACCTGGATGTAGAGCGTCTTCACCGCTTCGGTATCGTTGGTGACGCGGCTCACCAGCTGCCCGGTAATGGCCTTGTCGAAGAACGCCATCGGCAGGCGCAGCACGTGGTCGTATACCGATACTCTCAGGCGCCGCACCGAACGCATCGCGAGACCAGACAGCCGCACGAGTTGCAAGTAGCGCAGGCCGGTTGCCGCCCAACCGCAGAGCAAACAGCCGGTCAACAAAGCGATGATCTGCGGCCAATCGAGCACACGCGGCAGCAAGTGGTTATCGATGATGGTTTTGCCGAGGATAGGCCCCAATACTTCGAGTCCGGCCGCCAGCGCCAGCCACAATGTGCCGACGATCAGGTGGCGTTTTTCCGGTTGGGCCGCACGGCGTAACAAGGAAAGCGCTTGCGCGGTATCAGAGCGCATCGAGACTCGCCTCCAGTTGTTGATAGCGCCACTGCCTGGCATACCAGCCCTCGCGCGCCAATAGCGCATCGTGCCGGCCGGTCTCGGTGATGCGCCCGTCGCGTAACACCACGATCTCGTCAGCATCAGCCACCGCGCTCAGCCGATGGCTGACAATGACCACGGTTCGACCTGCACGCGCTTCGCGCAGATGCTGGAGGATACGCACCTCGGTGCCGGTATCGACGGCCGACAACGCATCATCGAGCAGCAGCATCGGGCTGTCGGCCAAAAGTGCGCGCGCAATCGCAACCCGCTGCCGTTGTCCGCCGGACAAGGTGACGCCGCGTTCTCCCACCGGCGTGTCATACCCTTGCGGAAAACGCATGATGTCTTCGTGCACGGCGGCCAGATTCGCCACGTGTTCAATCTCCGCGCGCGTGGCGTGCGGCCGCGTCAATGCGATGTTGTCGGCAATCGTCGCGGAGAACAAAAATGATTCCTGCGGCACCCAGCTCATCGCCGCGCGCAGTACATCGAGCCGATACTCCTGCAACGTATGCCCGCCCCAGCGCAGCTCCCCTGACTGCGGCGTGAACTGGCGCAGTATCAGCCGCAGCAGCGTCGATTTGCCGGCGCCGGTGGGACCGACCACGCCCAATGTCTTGCCGGGCGCCAGCGCCAGCGATACATCGGCAAGCGCCGGTGTGCCCTGGCCGGGATACCGGAAGCTGACCGCATGTGCAACCAGCATCCCTGCTTCTATCTTGTCCACCGTGCCATCGTCCTCGACCGTCAAAGGCTCGTTCAACACCGGCTCCAGGCGTCCCCATGCGGCGCGCCCGCGTTCCACGAGCGAAAGCACCCAGCCGGTGGCAAACATGGGCCAGATCATCAGTCCGAGATACATGCTGAAACTGGTCAACGCACCTATGCTCAATTGGTTCTGCCACACAAGGTAACCGCCAAGCCCTAGCGTCAATGTAGTAGCCGCGGTGAGCGTCATGCCTACTGCGGGTTCATAGGCTGCTTCCCAACGCTGCGAGGCCAGGTTAGCCGCAGCGGCACCTTCGGCGAGATCCGCAAACTGCTGCGCGCTGCGTTGTTCCAGCCCGAGCGCACGCAGCGTACGTACGCCGGACATGGTTTCCTGCACATGATCGTTCAGGCCACTGAATCTGCCGAGCGCATCGGTGGACGCCTGGTGGACATGACGGGAAATGCGCCAGAAGGAATACGCCATGATCGGAAACGGCAACAATGCAATCGTAGCAAGGCGCCAATCGACGCCTAACAGCATCATGGCGACCACCAGCACGAGGGTCAGCATGCCGTCAAAGCCGGCCAGCAGTGCTTCGACTGCAACCATCTCCACCGCGTCGACGTCATTGGTGGCGAGCGCCATCAGGCCGCCGGTGCGCTGGCCCTGATAGAAGCCCGGCCCCTGCAGCGCGAGGCGTGCGTAGAGCCGCGTTCGCAGATCGACACCGAATTGATAGGCTGCGGCAAACAGGTTCAGCCGCCATCCGACTCGCAGGAAGTAAATCGTGACGCCCATCG
>JAQGMD010000233.1 GCA_028292565.1 Burkholderia sp.
GCACCGCGCAGGGATAAGTTGGGCAATTTGGCGGCCGTCGCGGGATGCGGTGCAAGGCGTGAGGAGGAGCCATAGCGAGCTATGGCGACGACGAGCAACGCAGTAACGCGCCCGCTACGGCCAGCAAAATTGACCAACTTATTCCTGCGCGGTGCCTTAATGCGCGCAGTGGACTACGCCGTCATAATTCCATCGCAAATCATCCGTTGGCGCGAACGACGCCATCAACGATTTTGACACGGTCACCGGCTTGCCATCCTGGTTGCGCCTGCTGAGAAATCGCGCGTGTCGATCCGTCTTCCAGACGCACGGTAGTTTCGTAGCTGCGAGTGGCTTTAACATGTCCTTCGATCTGATTGCCGGCTACTGCGCCGCCGATCGCGCCGACGACAGTCATGACGTCCTTGCCGCGACCGCCGCCGACCTGGTTACCAAGCAAGCCACCCACCACGGCGCCGCCTGCTGCGCCAAGGCCTGAGCCTTCGGCGCGGGTGGTGACCTCACGGGTCGATTCAACGGTGCCGCAGTTTGTACATAACACCTTGGCTGGCGTTTGATGGCGAGGCTCTGCATTCGCTTGTTTTTGACGGACCGGGGCTGCCGATACCTGGCGTTGCGGCGCCGGCTTGGCGGGCGTGGCCGATTGGTCTGACTGGGTCAGCTCGCGGTTGTCGGGGTTGCTACCGAATGATGTCGGTATCCATCCCATCATTGCAGAAATGCCGACAGCGCAAAATAGGATGACCGCAATGCCGGCGATGATCATCATCGGATGGGCCTTGGGTTTTTGTAATGTATAGCCTTGCGTATTCATGATGTTTCCCTTTTTTTGTTCGTGCGCTTGTCAGGCTGACGCTGGTGGCGTTGATGGCGCCAACGCCAGCCTGTCATTGCCGTTTCTATCGCTTGACTTGATTACCGATCACGCCGCCAACAGCTGCGCCACCAACTGTGCCGATTGTGCTGCCGCCGGTCAGTACAGCACCAACGACGGCGCCTGCACCGGCACCGACCGCTGTGTTTCTATCTTGAGTCGACATGCCGGAGCAACCTGTCAAGCCGAGAACGAAGGCGACAGCCGCTGCTTGCATTACCAATTTTTTTGTTGTGTTCATTTGTAGTACTCCCCGTTAAACCGTTAATCGTGATAACTGACCCAAGATTAAGGATGAAACGCGTCCAGGTCGGTACGCCAACGCACAAAGCATTGCAGCACACAGTAGAAAAACGCGAGTCGAGCGACTGATGTTGACCGGTTTAGGGATGACTTTGGCCGTTCATGCGGCAGAACATGGCCACGAATAGACGACGGCGGGTAACCGAGGAAGGGAAGGCGTGTTGGTAGCTCGCAGGGCGGAAAAGCGTAGCGCCTTCCGCCCTACGATTCAATTGCGGTGTGGATTATCGGGACGGCGGTCGTAGCGATTGGGGATGCCATCACGATCGCGATCGCCCTTGCCGCCACGGTGGCCGCGGTCGTCATCACGCTCCATGTGTTTCCGGCTACTCTGCGACTCGTGCCTGCCACGGGATTCCACATGCGTCCAGCCACCACGGTTGAGTCGCCATCCGTCGCGGTCCTGACGCCATTCGCTGCGTTGATACGCATAACCCGGACGGGCTCGTTCCCAATGACCCTGGGACCACTGGTGCTGCCTGCCATTCCAGTTCCAGTAACCGGGCGCCCATTCATAGCCCCGACGCGGTGCCGGCACGACCTCATATTGCACGGGAGGGGGAGCATTGCCGATAACGATATTGAATCCGACCTGGGCGTATGCCTGGGCCGGAACAAAGACAGCAGTACCGATGGCGATCGCTGCAGCGACTGAGAGAATTCGTTTCATTCCAGGCTCCATAAGGATTGGTGTACGAGCAACTGTATAGTGTTCTGGCTAACCAACAAGCACGGACTCATCTGCTTACACGTCGTACATTTGGAGCTGCAAACTGATACATATAACAATCAGTCGTCGCGTGTTCAATATAGCGTCTGCTGTCGAAAATGCTCAGCTCGCAGGGCGGAAAAGCGTAAGCGCCTTCCGCCCTGCGATTCTGTCCCTGTCTTAATGCAGCTTCTGCTGCCGCAAATGCTCAGCACGCTTCATCTCGAGGTACTCCTTGCGATCCATCTCATGCAACTGCTGCGGATAACGTCCGACAGCGGTAAACCAGCCCTGCAAACGCTGCTCAAGCCGCGCCGCCGGAGGCGCATTCGCAGTCCCTAAGAAGGTGTCGATTGCGAGGTAATACCGCATCGTGTTGCGTTCGACGATGCCACGCATACCGCCGACATATTCAGGCTGGCCATCGGCCTGCTTGCCAGTGACAGTGAATCCCACTTTGCCGGTGCCGATAGTGGCGAGATAAGTCTGCGTCGCCAGGCGTCCGGAGAAACTGATTGAATAGGAATACGTCAGGTGCAGAAACGTTTTGTTGTTGGGTAGCGCCACCGCTTGCAGGCGGACGCGGTAATCGCTGCTACCCGGGGGGCCTTCATCGGCGTTCAGCTTGATCTCGAAATATTCCGGGGTTGCCGCAGGCACGCTGTAGTTGAATACTACGCGCTCGGCATCGGCCAGTTCTTCGGGCGTCTTCCTGCCGATATAGACTCTCAGGGTGGTGCCCGACGGCTCCGCCACAGCATGACAATATTTGGTATTGATGTGCAGGATCATCACATCACACCAGTTATCCGCACTTTTCAGTCCGGCACTAGCCACGCCGAACGGGTGATCGACGACAGCGTAAATGTCGCCCTTCACGCCGTCACGTGACTCAGCGGAATGCATCACCAGCGGTCGCTTGAATTGATTGTTCCGTAGTTGTTCTTTCAACGACGCGTGCTTTTCGAGCAGTTGCGCAACGGGATCCGGTTCTGCCATCGCAGTGCTTGCGACAGCTGCGGAGCAGACCAACTGCAAGCATTTCATCCAGCTCGATCGGCTTACCCAAAAACTTTTATTCATTAGCACTCCATTACTGTTAAACGATACATCACAGCCAGTACTCCAGCCTGCGCGCAGCCCATTGCTTGAACTGGTCGCCCAGCGGACGCTGCTCCCAATCTTGATTGGTCACTTCGACCGAATTTCGCAGGTCTTCGACAAACGCATTTTCCATCGCGTTGGCGAATTCAACGCCAAACACCACCACGTTGATTTCACTATTGTGCAGAAAGCTGCGGGTATCGATATTGGTCGATCCCACCGTGGCCCATACGTTATCGACCACGGCGGTCTTCGCATGCAAGACTGCAATTTGCAACTCATAGATCTTGATTCCGTTGGCCAGCATTTCGGTATAAAAGGACTTTGCCGCGTGGAAGAGAAGGCCGCTGTCGGTCACTCCGGGCAAGATGATTTTGACATCGACGCCACGATGCGCGGCATCGATCAGCGCTTGCAGGATTTGCGCGTCCGGCACGAAATAGGCGCTGGTGATGTGCACCGTTTTCGTTGCTTCTTGTATCGCCAGGACGTACGCCTTGTAAATCTCATGATCTCCGCCTGGTTCGCTGGCCAGGACACGGACCAGCTTGTCGCCGGCATCTGTCAATGGCGGAAAGAAAT
>JAQGMD010000289.1 GCA_028292565.1 Burkholderia sp.
TGAGATGCCTGACCACACGTACGAGGCCCAGGTGTATGTCCGGCTGTCACGGGAACCGGAGGTTGCCGAAACCTATATTCCGGCGGGGACCTTTCCCACCGAGGCCGAGGCGTGGATCGCGGCCGAGCAAAGAGCGAACCGGGCATTCAAGGAACACGAGTTTTGACGGAATAGTGCGACAATCCGTTTCGACCTGCCGTTGATTTGCAAGGACGGCAGGTCGTGTATTGTCTGTGCTTTTCCCGGCCCGCACGGTCGGCGTCCATATAGGTCTCCGACCGAGGGGCCTTAACTGAGGTTGCCATGCATATCGAAGAATCAGTCAAACTGGATTTTAAAGACGTCCTGATCCGGCCCAAGCGCTCAACGCTCGGTTCGCGCTCGGAAGTCGATATCCGGCGCGAACTTAAATTCCGTAACTCGCGGAAGGCGTACCACGGCATCCCGATCATCGCCGCCAATATGGACACCACCGGCACCTTTGAAATGGCGCGGGCGTTCGGCCGTCATGGGATGTCGGTAGCGTTGCACAAGCATTATTCGGTCGATGAGCTGGTCGCCTTTTTCCAATCGCTGAAGCGTGAGGAGCTGCCTTCATCGACGGCGTTTTATTCGATGGGTATCGGGTCAAGTGACCATGAAAAATTTGTGTCAGTGATGGCACGGGCCGCCGACGCCATCGACTATGTCTGCATCGATGTGGCCAATGGCTATACAGAAAGATTCATACATTTCGTCAAGCGGGTGCGGGACGCTTACCCGGACCTGACTATCATGGCCGGCAATGTCGTGACCGGCGACATCACGGAAGAATTGATACTCGCCGGCGCCGACATAGTGAAGGTCGGTATCGGGCCGGGTTCGGTCTGCACCACGCGCAAGATGACGGGTGTCGGCTATCCGCAGCTTTCGGCGGTTATCGAATGTGCGGATGCGGCGCATGGTTTGGGCGGGCAAATTTGCGCCGACGGCGGATGCGCGGTTCCCGGCGACCTGGCGAAAGCGTTTGGCGGCGGTGCCGATTTTGTGATGCTGGGCGGGATGCTGGCCGGGCATGACGAATCGGCAGGCGAACTGGTTGAACGCAACGGGAAGAAATTCAAGCAGTTTTACGGCATGAGCAGCCGTGACGCCATGGAAAAATATGCCGGCGGTGTCGCTAGCTATCGGGCCAGCGAAGGCAAGGCCGTACTGATCGAGTACCGCGGCCCGGTTGACGATACGCTGCAAGACATACTTGGAGGGGTTCGTTCGGCATGCACTTACGTCGGCGCCCACAAGCTCAAAGAGCTGACCAAGCGGACAACCTTCGTGCGTGTCACGCAACAGCTGAACGAGGTATTCGGGAAAGCATGAGGAGCTCGTCGTGCTCCGCCGGCGCGACGTGTCGATGAACATGACAACAGCAAAAGAAACGACGCGGCTCTTCTACGCATTGTGGCCGGACGATGCCACCCGGACCGCACTGATGCAGCTGCAGATAAATTTCGGCGGACGCTTGACGCGCTACGAGAACCTGCATATCACACTGGCTTTTCTCGGCGAGCAGCCCACTGCCTTGCTTCCGGCACTGAAGGACTTGCTGGATCACCTGCCCAAATCGGAAATGACGGTGACGCTTGATCGCCTCGGTTATTTCCCGCGGAACCATATCGCGTGGGTTGGAATGCATGAGGTGCCGGACGCGTTGCTGACGTTGCGAAGCAAGCTCGTGCAGTCGCTTCTGCAGCAGGACGTGTCCTTCGACAACCGCCCTGCTTTCAAGCCGCATGTCACTCTGGCGCGCGATGCTTCTCCGCCACCCGATATCGTCTTCAACCCGATTATCTGGCAGGTGAACCAGGCGGTATTGGTCCAATCAAAGACGCAGCCTGACGGCATCTCCTATCGCGTACTTGCCTCCCGCTCCCTGGATGAGGAAGTATGGACGCCTAATGCCCTCGGTGAGCGCTGACCGCACCTGCAAGTGATCAGGGCTGCCTCTTTTCCGCAATTACCAAGCTTTACCCAGTTTTACGCAGTCCACCGCGGCCGCGTCGCTTTTCCACGAGCGGCTGGTCGCTGCCTGCCAAAGTGCTGGATGCCACTTTGACACTGGCACACGGATTGCATCAATATGACGAGCATCGCTGTTCGACATGCTCGATCCAATTGCGTGGTTGAGGGCCAGCGTTGAAAGAAAGAATCGTCGCACGCATACGCGTCGCCGGCGAGATATCAGCCAACCGCCGTACCGGCGGACCGGACTTGCAGAGTCAGATGAAAGGATACTGCCATGTGCGGCGTTGCCGGATTTGTCGGGCCCGTGCGCGTTGATTCACATCGTCATGCCTTGCACGCTATGGCCGCCGCCTTAGCCCATCGGGGCCCGGACGACTACGGTTTCTTCGAAGCCACCACGCGTGACCACCGCTACCGGACAGGCCTGGCGCACCGGCGATTGTCAATCATCGATCTCGCTACGGGCCATCAACCGATGGCGAATGCCGACGGCGACATGCAGCTGGTGTTCAATGGCGAAATCTACAATTACCAGTCGTTGCGCGAGACATTGCGTACGCTCGGCCACCGGTTTGGCACGGCGTCAGATACCGAGACCATACTTCATGCGTACCAGCAATGGGGCGAGCAATGCGTCGGGTACCTGCGCGGCATGTTTGCATTCGCCCTTTGGGACGCGCGCCATGAACGGCTGTTTCTCGCGCGGGATCGGTTCGGCGAGAAGCCGCTGTTCCTGTGCGAGCATGCCGGCCAGCTGCTGTTCGCTTCCGAAATCAAATCCATCCTGGCTTTTCCGGGTATCCATCCGGAAGTCGATTTGAATGCGGTATGGGACTATTTCGCTTACCGCTATGTGCCCGCCCCGGCGACCCTCTTTCGAGGGATCCATAAGCTGATGCCCGGTTCGTATGCGGTATGGGAGCGTGGACGTTTGCGGCAAACCCGTTACTACCTGCCTCCTGATCGCGAACCGTGGCCGGAACAGATCGTCGCACGCGATCCGGTAAAGCCGTTTCTGGCGAAGCTGGACGAGGCGGTGCGCATACGCATGGTCGCCGATGTACCGTTCGGCGCATTTCTTTCCGGAGGTCTTGATTCGTCGGCGTTGGTCGGCCTTATGTCGCGCCACAGTGCACTGCCAGTCAAAACCTTTTCCGTCGGGTTCCACAATGCGCGCTACAACGAGCTAGCATATGCGCGGGTCATCGCAAAGCAGTTCCAGACTGAGCACCATGAGCTGATGGTTTCCGCCGACCACCTCATGACCTCGTTGCCGGCGCTGATCGGTTACCGCGATGGTCCCGTGTCGGAGCCTTCCGATATACCGATCTATCTGCTGTCGGCTGAAGCCCGCAAAACGGTCAAGATGGTGCTGACCGGCGAGGGCGCCGATGAGATCCTTGGCGGCTATCCCAAACATGTGTGCGAGCATTACGTGCGGCAGTACCAACGCCTGCCCGGTTTCCTGCATCGCGGTGTGCTGAGCCCTCTGGTCCAGTCGCTGCCCTACCGGTTTCGGCGTGCGAAGACCGGCATCGTCAATCTCGGGCTGAAGTCATTCGAAGAACGCATGCCGCGCTGGTTTGGCGCATTATCGGAGCAGGAGCGTGCCGAATTGGTGGCGCTGGAGAAGCCGTGCGACCATCACCGCGAGCGCCCGCAGTTTGACAGCGCCGCGACGAACAGCCCGTTACGCCGCGTGCTGTATTTCGACCAGGTCAGTTGGCTTCCAGACAATTTGCTGGAGCGCGGCGATCACATGACGATGGCGGCCTCCCTGGAAGCGCGCATGCCCTACCTCGATCATGAATTGGCAGCCCTGGTGTCGTCTTTGCCGGATAAATACCGGGTGCGGGGCATGCAGACCAAATGGATACTCTACGAGGCGGCGCGAACGCTGCTGCCAGAACCTATCCTGAAGCGGCGTAAAGTCGGGTTTCGGGTGCCGGTGGGGGACTGGTTTCGTGGAAGCATGCGCGACTACCTGTACGACCATCTGACCGGCCCCCATTCCTACACCATCGGCTATTACCGCAAACCGGCATTGCTGAAGGTATTGGCGCACCATATAGCCGGGCGTACCAACCACGAAAAGCTGCTGTGGAGCCTGCTGAACCTGGAGCTGTGGCACCGCCAGTATTCAAACAGGTTTGCCGCCTGTGCGTGAGAAGCCCGGAGTGGACGGGTGACGCTATCAAGCGCTCCGAAATTATGTCCCGACGGCGAGCTTGCGCAACACCTGGGCCGCAGCTACCAGGCCAAAGCTGGCGGTCACCGCCATCGAGGACCCGAAGCCGGCGCAGTTGAGGCCGGTAACAGCCGCATTGCCCTCGCCATCCACCGCGCATGCTTCAGCGGTTTCCGGAAATCGCAGCGGCTCGGTGGAAAACACCGCATCAATACCGAACTTGTTTTTTTCCCCGCGTGGGAAACCATGCTCCGCACGCAGACGCTTGCGTACCTTCGCGAGCAACGGCTCCTGCTCTGTGCGGGAAAGGTCCCGGATCTCGATTTTGGTCGGATCGATTTGTCCGCCGGCACCGCCGATGGTGATCAGGTTAATACGCTTGGCGCGGCAATAAGCGATCAAGGCCGTCTTTGCACGCACGTTGTCGATCGCATCGATGACGTAGTCGTAATTGCGCGCTCCGATCATTTCATCGAGGTTGTCGGCCGAGACGAAATCTTCGATCTCGGTGACGCGGCAAAATGGATTGATCTGCGCAATGCGCTCGGCCAGCGCAGTGACCTTGGCCTTGCCGATCGTCTCGGTCAATGCATGGATCTGGCGATTGACGTTCGATTCCGCGATGTTGTCGAGGTCAATCATTGTCAGGTTGCCAATAGCGCTACGCGCCAGTGCTTCGGCCACCCACGAACCAACGCCGCCGACGCCGATCACGCAGACGCGGGCAACACGGAAACGGGCGAGGCCTTCGGCGCCGTACAGGCGCGCAATTCCGCCAAACCGGCGGTCGAAGTCGATCTCCTCTTGTGAAGGAGACAACAACATTTCAGGGGAAATAAAAGCGTTCATGCCGCTATTTTACCGGACGGAAACGCATAAATTTATGCTCTACAATGTTTCTGTCTGTTTTACGTAATTCACTTCGAATAGCTTCCGTGGTTCCTTCCTTGCCCCTGCTGCAGTTGATCCTTGTTTCATTGATGGCGCATCTCGCGCTGGCGGGGTCGCGCATTACCACCTCGCTATACGCGTTGTCATTGCATTCATCGGAATTCACCGTCGGCATTCTGATCGCGTTGTTTTCCTTGCTCCCGATGATGCTTGCGGTGTCGGCGGGACGATTGGTGGACCGGGTCGGCATCATGAAACCGATGCTCGGGGGTTGCCTGTCGATGACCATCGGCTGCGCGCTTCCCGGGTTCGTGGGCGGGCTGCCGGTTCTTTACCTCGCGGCCCTTTT
>JAQGMD010000293.1 GCA_028292565.1 Burkholderia sp.
TGCAGGAACTCCGGCCCGAGCCGAAGGCTGCAGGAATACAGGTCGTCATCTCAGGCCACTCTCATAAGCCTGCGGTCAAAATGGACCGAGGCGTGTTGTTCGTTAACCCGGGCAGCGCTGGACCACGCCGGTTCAAGTTGCCGATCTCATTGGGATTTCTGGAGATTGCAGATGGCGTACCGAAAGCCCGGGTGCAGACGCTGGAGGTGGATTAATTCGCAGGGCGGAAAAGCGCAGCGCCTTCCGCCGAATGATCTGGTTCGTTAGCGGAAAACTGGCATGCGCCGGAAGGCGCTTACGCTTTTCCGCCCTGCGAAGCAGTCTCAGCTGCTGAGGTTCACCCACAAGTCGCGACGGATCAACTCACCTCTTCCGCTTACTGGAGAGAGGAGCCAAGCGCTACCGCATTTGTGGGTAAACCTCAGCCTTCGAGGGCAGGGAATTTCAAGTCCGTGGTAACCCGACCGTTCAATCGTAACCGCCGGCGTCCGCGGCAGCGAACGAACCACCCCTCGCATCCCCCGCCCCCACCATACTCAAAGCAACTGCCTCCGCGACCCTGATCCCGTCAACCGCAGCGGACAAAATCCCGCCCGCATATCCGGCGCCTTCGCCGGCGGGATACAGGCCCTTCGTATTCAGGCTCTGGAAATTATCCAGCCGCTTAATCCGTATCGGCGAAGAAGTGCGCGTCTCCACCCCGGTCAGCACCGCGTCCTGCATCGCATAACCCCGGATCTTCTTGTCGAATTCAGGCAGTGCTTCGCGTATCGCTTCGATCGCATACTCCGGCAAACTCGGCGAAAGGTCGCCGAGGTGCACGCCCGGCTTGTACGATGGCTGGACCGCGCCAAATTCGCTCGATGGCCTGCCTGCGATGAAGTCGCCAATCAATTGTCCCGGCGCGTCATAGTTGCGGCCGCCGAGCACGTAGGCGCGCGACTCGAGCTCGCGCTGGAAAGCGATGCCGGCCAACGGATGGCCGGGATAATCGACCGGCGTAATGCCAACCACGATGCCGCTGTTGGCATTGCGCTCGTTGCGGGAATACTGGCTCATCCCGTTGGTGACGACCCGCTCCGGCTCGGATGTGGCCGCCACCACCGTCCCGCCGGGGCACATGCAGAAGCTGTAGACCGAACGGCCGTTGCTGGCGTGATGCACCAGCTTGTAGTCGGCTGCGCCGAGTATCGGATGGCCGGCGAATTTGCCGAAGCGGGCGCGATCGATCAGCGATTGCGGATGCTCGGCTCGAAAGCCGATTGAAAAGGGTTTGGCTTCGACATAAACCCCGCGGTCATAAAGCATCTGGAAGGTATCGCGCGCGCTGTGCCCGACCGCCAGCACTACATGGTCAGTGGCAATGTGTTCGCCGCCTGCCACCACCACGCCGCGTACCTGGCCGTTGTCGATATCGAGGTCCTCTACCCGGGTCTCGAAACGGAATTCGCCGCCGAGCGCTTCGATGGTCGCCCGCATTTCCTGCACCATTTTCACAAGGCGAAAGGTGCCGATATGCGGTTTGCTGACATACAGGATTTCTTCCGGCGCAAACGCTTTCACGAATTCGGTCAGCACTTTGCGGCCATAGTGTTTCGGGTCCTTGATCTGGCTATGCAGCTTGCCGTCCGAAAACGTGCCGGCACCACCTTCGCCGAACTGCACATTCGATTCGGGGTGCAGTTCGCGCTTGCGCCACAGGTCCCAGGTATCCTTGGTGCGCTCGCGCACTGCCTTGCCGCGCTCCAGGATGATAGGCCGGAAACCCATCTGCGCCAGCAGCAGGCCGGCAAAGAGGCCGCATGGTCCGGTGCCGATCACTACCGGACGCGTTGGAAGTCCCGCGGGAGCCTGCGCCACGAACTGATACGATGTATTCGGGGTTACCTGGATATGCGGCACGCCTTTCAGGCGTTCGAGCAGCGCCGCTTCGTTTCTTACTTCGACATCCAGCGTATAAACCAGGTTGATCGCGCTTTTCTTGCGCGCGTCGAAGCCGCGGCGAAAGATGGAAAAATTGATCAGGGCATCGGCGTCGATCCCGAGCCGCGCAAGGATGGCAGCCTTGAGGTCTTGTTCAGGATGATCGAGCGGGAGTTGTACGTCAGTCAGTCGCAGCATGCAGAGTAATTCCGGATATGCCCTGTTGGTGTGGAAAGCGTTCAGCGGTGGGCAGGGCGCTATTTTACTCTAGAGCGGGTTTCAATCTGATACGGGAGGTAGCCCTACGGGGACTCGGAGTCGCGACGCCTGCAGGCATGGCAATAAAAAGCGGGGCAACAGCCTCGCGCCGCTGCCCCGCATATCGACAGATGGTTGAATCAGGCAGCCTTGTACTTCTCGCGCAACCCTTTCACCATGTCATGGTTTTTTAGTACGCCCTGGTATTGGCGCTCCACCACCGCACGTATCTCGGGCGGCAGTTTTTTCTCCAGGGCGGCGCGATAGCTGTGCACCGCTACGTCCTCGCCGCGCTCGCATTCCGCCAGCACGGCCTCGTTGCTGCGGCCGGTTATGGCTGCTTTGATATCGACCCAACGGCGGTGCAGCGCGCCGCCCAATCCGCCGCTGGTTTCCGGGTCGCCGCCGTGATTGCGGACCAGTTGCTGCAACTCTGCCGCAGCCGTAGCACAGCTTTGCGCACGATTGGAAAACAGTGTTTTGAGCTGCTGGTCCTTGATGTCCTGGGCGCAGGTCCGGAATCCTTCCTCGCCGTCCTTGGACGTTTCAATCAGATCGTTCAGGGTAGAGACCACATCATTGTTATCCATAATCACTCCATTGGTTGGTTGTAAACTGTTACTGCAATAGCGCGATCGTGGCGATGCCTGGCGGTCATTTGCCCGTGCCACCCGGACTGCCTGTGGCATCCGGTTTGGTGCCGGCTCCAGATGTGCCGCTACTCGCGCCCGACTTTGCTCCGGGCTGACCGACCGGCATTTCCTTGGCCATCTTCAAATGTTGCTCGACCGTAGGAAGTGTCTTTTCGGCCGCCGCCTTGACGTCCGCATCGGTGGCTTTGTCCTTTACCCGCGTCAGTAACTTGCGCGCATTCGTGTGATCCTGAATGCCGTTCTGCTTCACGTAGGCGCGGTCGAACGCGTCGCCGGAAAGCGCGCTCAGTTTCTTTGCCGCTGCCTGATGCTTCTTGTCAGGCTCGGTTGGCAGGGTGACGCCTTTGGCCTGGGCCAGTTGCTGCAGTTCGCTCTCCGACTTGCTATGGTCGTCGATCATCTGCTTGGCATAGGCTTGCACGTGCTCGTTCTTTGATTTGTCCACTGCGATCTTGGCGGCGGCTACTTCCGAGATGTTGACGTTCGCCATATCGCGCAACATGCCGGCATCAGCCTTGCTGAGTTTGCCGCTGGCACTCTTGCTTGTCGGTTTATCGGTAGAACCTCCTGTACTGGAACCTGCCTGTCCGGTTGGGGCGGGCGGGGTCTGCGAATGCACCGACGCAGCGACAAATAAGCCTGCCAACGTTGCTGCCCGCAACAGTTGCGACAAACGATTAAATTTAACCATGTGAATTCTCCTTGGACCGGTTAAAGGCCAATGCCAACCTGAAGTTGGACTGGAAGTATCCGCATGCGCAGGCAACGCGTATGCCAGTAGTGCTGCAACTTTCTGAAACATTGGAGGAAGGGACCGAATGCGGTCCCTTGCTCCCGGACCTCACCGTATGACGCTTACTTGCTGGTACCCGTCGTAGTAGCAGGCGCAGTGCTGGTTGTTTCATTCTGGCCGGTTGCGCTCATCTGGCCGGCACGGTTCGACTTGGTCTTGCCTGAGCCGTCCTTGGTGTTTGCCTCAGGGGCGTTGCCCATACTTGACGGTGCCGAAGAAGACGAAGCACCCGATGAATCAGCGGAAGCACCGCTGGTCTTGTCTTTCGACTTTGATTTTGCGGCTTTAGGAGGCGAAGCGCTGGTTGTTTCATTCTGGCCGGTTGCACTCATCTGTCCTGCACGGTTGGACTTGGTTTTGCCTGAACCGTCCTTGGTGTTTGCTTCCGGGGCGCTGCTCGCGCCAGACTGCGTCGAAGAAGACGACGCGCCCGATGATTTATCGGCCGCCGAGCTGCCGGTGCTCTCGTCCCTGGATGTCGAAGCCCCCGGTTTTGAGGCGCTGGTTGTTTCATTCTGGCCGGTTGCACTCATCTGGCCGGCACGGTTCGACTTGGTCTTGCCGGAGCCGTCCTTGGTGTTTGCCTCAGGCGCATTGCTCATGCTTGATTGTCCGGCGGCAGATGATGCGCCGCTTGTGGAGCTGCCTGTCGCTGCATCGGAGCCGGCGGCCGGGCGCGCGGTTACGCTGCTGTCGCTAGTCGAGGACTGGGCATACGCAGAAGATGCGCCAAACATCATTGCCAGTGCGGCGACACCGAACATACGCTTCAAAATTTGCGGTTTCGTCATTTCAATTCTCCATGTTTTGAACGGTTGAGATTACGAATCAAGACCATAGGCAATGAGCGTGACAGATAGACAATGTTGTCGTTTTCCCTAAGGCAGGAGAATTAAATGTCGGTGAACGCGGAAACCGAATGGAACAGACTACATAGATGGTGAAAATTTTACAGCGACCGGCAAGCAGCCACTCCTGACGAAACATTCGCCGCGGCATTATTGCCGGATATCGGAAGCGTGTGCGCGGAAGTGTATCCGCAAGACGGCAGGACCGGTCAGGCCCTGCTTTTACAGCTGATCAATTCAACCGTTGCCGCTTCTCGCATTTGCACTCGGCAGTCGACAACACCGTGCCTACAGGATCCACGGTTTCGAGGAGCACGTCGAAACCCCATAGCCTGGCAACATGTTTCAGCACTTCATCAGTTTGCTGGCCCAATGGCCGCCGCAAGAACTGGGTATGGCGCAGCGTCAACGCGCGATTGCCGTGAGTGTCCATCGACCATACCTGGATGTTGGGCTCGCGGTTACCCAGGTTGTATTGGCCGGCGAGCTGCTCGCGGATGTAACGGTAGCCGCTCTGATCGTGGATGGCGGAAATGCTTAGCTTGTCTTTCTTGTCGTCGTCCAGTACCGAGAAGAAATGGAAGTCCCTGATCAGCTTGGGTGACAGGTATTGCGAAATGAAGCTCTCGTCCTTGAAGTTGCGCATCGCAAAATCAAGCGTCTTTTTCCAGTCGCTGCCGGCCATGTCCGGAAACCATTCGCGGTCTTCGTCGGTCGGTGTTTCGCAAATACGGCGGATGTCACGCATCATTGCGAAGCCAAGCGCATAAGGATTGATGCCGCTGAAATACTTGCTGGTGACCGGTGGCTGGTACACCACGTTGGTATGGCTTTGCAGGAACTCTATCATGAAGCCGTCGCCAACCACGCCTTCGTCATACAGCTGATTCAGGATGGTGTAATGCCAGAACGTGGCCCAGCCTTCGTTCATGACCTGCGTCTGGCGCTGCGGATAGAAGTACTGCGAAATCTTGCGGACGATACGTACGATTTCCCGCTGCCATGGCTCCAGCAGCGGCGCATGCTTCTCGATGAAATACAGCAGGTTTTCCTGGGGCTCGGCGGGAATGCGTTTTTGGACCGCCACCGCCGCCGCTTCTTCGCGGCGCGGCAATGTCCGCCACAGGTCGTTCACCTGCGACTGCAAATAACGCTCGCGCTCTTCCTGGCGTTCTTTCTCTTCAGCCAGCGACAGCTTGGTCGGACGCTTGTAGCGGTCCACACCGTAATTCTGCAATGCATGGCAGGAATCGAGCAGCAGCTCCACCGCTTCGATGCCATGGCGCTGCTCGCATTCGGTGATGTAATTCTTGGCGAACACCATATAGTCGATGATCGCTTCGGCATCGGTCCAGGTGCGGAACAGGTAATTGCCGCGGAAGAAGGAATTATGGCCGTACGATGCATGCGCGATCACCAGCGCCTGCATCATCAGGCTGTTCTCTTCCATTAGGTAGGCGATGCAGGGACTGGAGTTGATCACGATTTCATACGCCAGGCCCATCTGTCCGCGCTTGTAGCTCTTCTCAGTTGCAAGAAAATGCTTTCCGAAGGACCAGTGGTTATACGACACCGGCATGCCCACCGACGCATACGCATCCATCATCTGTTCGGCCGTGATGATTTCAAGCTGGTTCGGATAGGTCTCGAGGCCGAAGCTTTCCGCCACGCGGCGGATCTCCGCATGGATCTGCTCGATCAGCTCGAACGTCCATTCGGATTGCTCCGGCAGGCGGAAGCGCTTGCCGTTCTTCTTGCGCACGGCAGCCTTCCTGGCTGGTTTTTTGATTTCTGTCGTCGTCATTTCGGTTGCTTCTTGAACAGTTCACGGAACACCGGGTAGATATCCGCCGGCGATTCGATTCTCTGCATCGCGAAATGCGGATGCTGTTCCGCCACCTGGGTGTATTCATGCCACAGGCTTTGCGGCTCGTCTTGCGTCACTTCGACGTATGCGTAGTACTGCACTGCCGGCATGATCGTGTTAATCAACAGCTGCCTGCAGGTGACCGAGTCGTTATCCCAGTTATCGCCGTCGGAAGCCTGCGCTACATAGACGTTCCAGTCGCTGCTGGAGTAGCGCTCGCGCATCACCTTGGACAACATGTGCAGCGCCGATGAAACGACGGTGCCACCCGACTCGCGCGAGTTGAAGAATTCGTTTTCATCCACTTCTGCCGCCTGGGTATGGTGGCGAATGAAGACCACCTCGATTTTTTCGTAGGCGCGTGTCAGGAACAGGTACAGCAGGATGAAGAAGCGCTTGGATGCATCCTTCTTTGCCTGGTCCATCGAACCGGACACGTCCATGATGCAGAACATGACGGCCTGACTGGTTGGTTTCGGTACCCGGATGCGATTGCTGTAGCGCAGGTCGATCGGGTCGATGAATGCGATGCCCTCGAGGTGCGCGCGCAAATGATGGATCTCCTTGCGTAATGCGTGCACGCGATGATCGTCTTCGAACACGGTCTGCAGCAGTTCATGCAGTTCGTCTTCCGCTTCACGCAGGCGCTTGCGCGACTTGCCGCCTATCGCAATGCGGCGTCCGAGCGCGCCGCGCAAGGACCGCAGCACATGGATGTTCGACGGCGTTCCGGAAATGGTATAACCCGCACGCTGCTGCCTGAATTCGTTGATCGAGGTGAGCTGGGTCTTGATCAGGTTGGGCAGTTCGAGATCCTCGAAGAAGTAATTCATGAACTCTTCGCGTGACAGCTCGAACACGAAATCATCTTCGCTGGTCTCTTCGCTGTTGCCGGCCTTGCCCTTGCCTGAGCCGGAGCCGCCTCCCTTGGGGCGCTGTATCTGGTCGCCCTTCTGGTATTCCTTGTTGCCGGGGTGGACGGTTTCGCGCACTCCGCCCTGGGAGTGGCCGAAAGACGGCTCGTTGATGTCCTTGACCGGAATCGAAACTTTTTCGCCCTTCTCGACTTCTGTAATCGAGCGGCCCTTGATCGCGCGTTCCACCGCGTCCTTGATCTGGCCTTTATAGCGACGTAAAAAGCGTTCGCGATTACCAGCAGATTTGTTTTTACCCTGCAAACGCCGGTCGATGAGGTAAGCCAAAATGCCTCCTGAAACTGATGCTGGCTGATTACTTCCCTATTTCACCAGCAGGCTAAGGTTTACCCACAAGTAGCAAGCCCCCTGTCGCTCCTTCCCCTTCAAGGGGAAGGCCGGGATGGGGGCGCCCGGCTGAGGGGCGCCCGGCTGAGGGATGGGTTTCCCTGGCACGCACCGAAACCCATCCCCACCCTAACCCTCCCCTTGAAGGGGAGGGAACTTGTGCCCTGCCGGCCTGTGGGTAAACCAAAGCCAAGCGCCAGCGGGGGTAATTCTGATTTATGACGACTTCCTGACCCGCAGATACCATTCACACAGCAAGCGCACCTGCTTTGCGGTGTAGCCCTTCTCCACCATGCGAGCGACGAACTCCTGATGCTTGTTCGCATCGTCGGCGCTGGCTTTGGCGTTAAAGGAAATCACCGGCAGCAGTTCCTCGGTGTTCGAGAACATCTTCTTCTCGATCACCGTACGCAGCTTTTCATAGCTGGTCCAGACCGGGTTCTTGCCGTTGTTCTGCGCGCGCGCACGCAGAACGAAGTTGACGATCTCGTTGCGGAAGTCCTTCGGATTCGAAATCCCCGCCGGCTTCTCGATCTTTTCCAGCTCGCTGTTCAACGCATCGCGGTTGAAGCTTTCGCCGGTGTCCGGATCGCGGAATTCCTGGTCCTGGATCCAGTAGTCGGCAAACGTCACATAACGATCGAAGATGTTCTGGCCATATTCCGAATAGCTCTCGAGATAAGCGGTCTGGATTTCCTTGCCGATGAACTCGACGTACCGCTGCGCCAGGTACTCCTTGATGTACGACATGTAGCGCTGCTCGGTCTCGGGCGGGAACTGCTCACGCTCGACTTGCTGTTCCAGCACATAAAGGAGGTGCACCGGATTGGCGGCCACTTCGGTGTTATCGAAGTTGAAGACCTTGGAGAGGATCTTGTACGCGAAGCGTGTCGACAAACCACTCATGCCTTCATCGACGCCGGCATAGTCGGAATATTCCTGGCGCGACTTCGCTTTCGGATCGGTGTCCTTCAGGTTCTCACCGTCGTACACCTGCATCTTGCTGTAGATGCTCGAATTTTCCGGCTCTTTGACACGCGACAGGATCGCGAACTGCGCCATCATCTTCAAGGTACCGGGCGCACAAGGCGCTTTCGCGAGCGACGAACCGCTGACCAGCTTTTCGTAAATCTTGATTTCGTCCTTGACGCGCAGGCAGTAAGGCACCTTGACGATGTAGATACGATCGAGGAACGCTTCATTGTTCTTGTTGTTGCGGAACGCCTTCCACTCCGATTCGTTCGAGTGCGCAAGCACAATGCCGTCAAACGGAATTGCGCCGAAGCCTTCGGTACCCTTGTAGTTCCCTTCCTGGGTCGCGGTCAGCAATGGATGCAGTACCTTGATCGGCGCCTTGAACATCTCCACGAATTCCATCAGGCCCTGGTTCGACAGGCACAAGCCGCCGGAGTAGCTGTACGCATCCGGATCATCCTGCGAGTAGTCTTCCAGTTTGCGGATATCGACCTTGCCGACCAGGGACGAAATGTCCTGGTTGTTTTCGTCGCCCGGCTCGGTTTTTGAAATCGCGATTTGCTTCAGTACGGATGGGTAGCGCCTGACGACGCGGAACTGATTGATGTCGCCGTTGAATTCATGCATGCGCTTCACTGCCCATGGACTGGGAATCGGGCGCAGGTAGCGGCGCGGGATGCCGAAGTCTTCTTCAAGAATCGCGCCATCTTCGTCTTCATTGAAGAGTCCGAGGGGCGATTCATTGACGGGCGAACCTTTGATGCAATAGAACGGAACATGCTCCATCAACTGCTTGAGCTTTTCCGCGATGGAGGATTTGCCGCCGCCGACCGGGCCCAACAGGTAGAGCACCTGTTTGCGTTCTTCGAGGCCTTGCGCAGCGTGACGGAAGTAGGAAACTACCTGCTCGATCACTTCCTCCATCCCGTAGAACTCACGGAACGCAGGATAAATTTTAATAACCTTGTTGGCGAAGAGGCGCGAGAGACGCGGATCGTGGCGCGTATCGATCAGTTCGGGTTCGCCGATGGCTTCGAGCATGCGCTCTGCGGCGGTGGCGTAAGCGATGCGATCGCGCTTGCACAACTCCAGATATTCTTGCAGGGAGTATTCCTCTTCCCTAGTCCGTTCATACCGTGCTGCGTAGTTGTCAAAGATTTTCATGTGGCGTCCTTTGATGTGTTCTAACGGTCTTGCAGGGTGTCGGATTCAGGGTTTATTTCCACTCCGCAATTTAATAATACGCCGTCTTTCTTGTAGTCCATAGAAAATTTTCAAAATATTCCGAAGAATTTTTATGGGTGAGTAAAGTTGAATAAAGGTGTAAACAA
>JAQGMD010000413.1 GCA_028292565.1 Burkholderia sp.
GTCGACTACAACGTCACGCTGCCTCAGCGCACTGCATCACCCCGTCGGTATTCCGTAGTGAGGTCATCGAGCTTTCGCTTCAATCCTGCGTCCAGCTTCAGCTCCGCCGCTGCCAACGTATCGGCCAGCTGCTCCGGCCGGCTTGCACCGATGATGGCGGATGTGACCGCCGGATTGGCGAGGACCCACGCAACTGATGCGGTCGTCAATGAGACGCCGGCTCCGGAAACTGCTTCGCGCAACGCTTCCACCGTTGCGAATTCGCGCTCATGCCAATAGCGTTCCTGATAGCGTTCGGCCGCATTGCCGAGTGTGAACCGCGTGCCCGGCGTCGGTCCGGTGTCGCGCTTGTGCTTGCCGGTGAGCAGACCGCCGGCCAGCGGGTTGTAGGAGATCACCCCCAGCCTGTCTTCCGCCGCGAGCGGCAGCAACTCGCGCTCGATTTCTCGAAACAGCAGGCTGTACCTCGGCTGCACCGATATCGGACGGACCAGGTTGCGTGCTTCCGCGCGGCCGAGCAAACGTGCCAGGCGATAGGCGAGGAAATTGGATACGCCGACATAGCGCGCCTTGCCGGAGCGGACGATCGTGTCGAGCGCGTCAAGCGTTTCGTCGAGAGGTGTATCCGGATCGTCTGAATGCAGTTGGTACAGGTCGACATAGTCGGTGTTGAGCCTGCGCAGGGATGCATCAATGGCGTCCAGCAGGTGTTTGCGTGACGCGCCCTGGTTCCACGCAGCCGGACCGGTCTTCCCGACGGCCTTGGTCGCCAGGATGAAGCGCTCGCGCTTGCCCTTCATCCAGCGCCCGACTATTTCCTCGGTGCGGCCAATACTGCCACTGTCTCCGCCTAGCGGGTAGACATCAGCGGTATCGATGAAGGTGACACCCGCTTCCGCCGACCTGTGGAGTATCGCCGCCGAAGTTGCTTCGTCGGTCTGCAGGCCGAACGTCATGGTGCCCAGGCCCAGGCGCGGGACCGTCAGACCGGCACCGCCGAATCTGGTGAATTGCATGGATATGCTCCTCGTGTTCCGGAATGGGAAACAACAGGTTGGCACCTGAATCTGTCGTTCCCCCGCAGGCGGGAACCCAGAGATGCACCACCGGCTCTATTGCTACTAAACGAGGCCATCGGTCCATCGCCGGATCCCCGCCTTCGCGGGGATGACATGCTGGGTGTAAACCGGAATATGTTGGCTGTAACGGACTACAGTTAATCATAATTCCGGATGTACGGCTTTTGTTACCAATCATGCAGCCGTGGCCTCCACACGAACAGCAAACTGATTCACCGGCCGTTCCAGCCCAAGATTCTCGCGCGGCGTCCTCCCCTCGTATTTCGTGCGGAGTAAACCACGTCGCTGCAGTTCCGGAATCAATGAACCTCATTTGTTTTAGACAGCAGACCGACCGCGTCATCCCCCGTAGCTGCTACTAAGGGCCCGCGCAGTAATAAGTTGTTCATTTTGGCGGTCGTAGCGGGATGCAATGCCAGCGGGCCGCCCAAGTGCGCCCGACGCGACGCAGTGCAAGAACTGCTAGTGGCGGGGCAACACGTTCGCGCGCAGAAAGTAGTATCAGGCACTCTGCAGTGCGCCCGCTACGGCCAGCAATAATGACAACTTATTCCTGCGCGGTGCCTAAGCTAATGACTAAAGACTAGTATCAGCCTCGCAAATTTTTCGCGACAATACGGTTTTTTATCCCCGCATTCATGGAGCAGCTATGCCTGCAAGTTTTGTCACTCGACGTATCGGCGGCATGCTCGGCGCAACCTTTACGGCGATTGCGCTGACGATCGCTGCCCCGGCAGTACAAGCGGAAACAACATTGCTGAACGTCTCGTACGACGTGGCCCGCGAGTTATTCAAGGACATCAACCCGGTCTTTATTGCCGACTGGAAAAAGAACACCGGAGAGACACTCAAGATCAACCAGTCCCACGGTGGTTCCAGCAAGCAGGCCCGTGCGGTGGCCGATGGACTGGAAGCATCGGTCGTGACCATGAACCAGGCCAACGATATCGACTTCCTCGCCGAGCGCGGCCTGGTGCCGGCCGACTGGGCCAAACGCTTTCCAAACAATTCAGCGCCGTTCTATTCCACCATGGTGTATTTGGTCCGCAAGGGAAATCCGAAGCAGATCCGCGATTGGCCGGACCTGGCGAAGCCGGGTGTGAAAGTCGTAATCCCGAATCCGAAGGTCACCGGCAACGGGCGTTACACCTATCTCGCTGCATGGGGTTCGGTGATCACGAAAGGCGGCACGGAAGCGCAGGCGCGCGAACTGGTCGACAAGATGTTCAGGAACGTGCCAGTGCTCGATGGCGGCGGACGTGCAGCGACCACCACCTTCACGCAGCGCGAAATCGGCGATGTGCTGGTGACGTTTGAAAACGAAGTAAACCTGGTGCGTGAGGAATTCGGCAACAACTTCGAAGTCGTGTACCCGAGCATTTCGATCCTCGCCGAATCGCCGGTATCGGTGGTGGATAAGGTCGTCGACAAGAGAGATATCCGCAAACAGGCCACGGCCTATCTGCAGTTTCTCTATTCAGAGCCGGCGCAGGAAATCATCGCGCAGCACTACTTCCGTCCGCGCTCACCCGCGGTCGCGAAAAAATACGAGGCCTCGTTCAAGCCGATACAGTTGTTCACCGTGGATGAAGTCTTCGGCGGCTGGAAAGCCGCGCAGAAAAAGCATTTCGACGACGGCGGCGAGTTCGACAAGATCTATCAGAGGAAGTAAGCGAATGTGTCGTTCCCGCGAAGGCGGGAACCCGGAGATGCACCAATGACTCTATTCATGAGCGATCGGCCTGTTGTACTAATTGGCGCCGTCGGTGCATCTCTGGAGCCCCCCCCTGCGCTGGGATGACATGCTGGGTGTAAACCGGGATGTTTAGCCGTGACGGACCGCTACAGAGGATGACGTCGGGATTTCATCCCCACCTGCTCACCACCAACGGCAGCACGATCACACCCCATGTCGCCGCCGCCAGCAGTAGCGCAAGACATACCGCCGCGCTGCCAAAGTCCTTCGCATTCTTCGACAACGGATGACGCTCGAAAGATACCCGGTCGATGGCAGCCTCGATCGCGGAATTGATCATTTCAACCAACAGCACAACAATCAGTACGCCGATCAGGGCAAGCTTCTCCAGTGCCGATACAGGCAACAGCAACGCAACTATCGCCGCCGGAACTGCGAGCAGCAGTTCCTGGCGAAACGAATGCTCGCTTTTCCACGCTGTCCTGAAACCCGCAATGGAATACAAAAAAGCGGCGTAGATTCTCCTTACGCCGCTTTTGCTCTTGAACTCGCTGACCCCGTGTTCCTTATCCATCATTCTCTTCGCTGCCTGTACATTTCCCGGAAGGTTTTACCTGGTGGCGCGGGCATTTCGCGGTAATCGGTCCAGCCGCCGCCGAACGGCAGCTTGGAGATCGATTTTTTCGCGCCGCCGAGCATACGCAAAACACGTACGCCGGCCGATGTCGCCACACGATAAAGCTTCGGGCGTTTCGCAAAGTATGCCCACACCGTCAACCCGATCCGCTCCACCGCCGGACGCAGATGACGTTCCACCTGTTTTTCGCGCAACTTGCGCAGCAAGTCGGGCAGCGGAATTTTAACAGGACAAACCACGTGGCACTCGCCGCATAGGGTCGACGCCTGTGGCAAATCGAGCGTTTTTTCGATGCCGGCATAGGATGGCGTGAGCACGCTGCCCATCGGTCCGGGATACACCCAGCCGTAGGTATGGCCGCCGATCTTCTGGTAGACAGGGCAATGGTTCATGCAGGCGCCGCAGCGTATGCAACGCAGCATGTCCTGGAACTCGGTGCCGACCAGGCTGGTGCGTCCGGCATCCACCAGCACAAAATACATATGATCGGGACCGTCGGGCTCGTCCTGCCTTCTCGGTCCGGTGAGCAGGGAAAGATAATTCGACATCGACTGGCCGGTGGCCGAACGCGGCAACAGACGCATCACCGTCGCCAGGTCTTCCAGTGTCGGCAGGACTTTCTCGATGCCGGTCACCACCACATGCGCCTTCGGCGGCATCACCGTGCACATGCCTTCATTGCCTTCATTGGTGACGACGGCCACTGAGCCAGTTTCCGCAATCAGGAAATTACCGCCGGTGACACCCATGTCGGCCGTCATGAAATGCGGACGCAGCATTTCGCGCGCTTCGCGCGTCATCTGCGGGATATCGGTCAGGCGCGGCTTCTTGTGAACGCGTGCGAACAGGTCCGAAATCTCTTCCTTGTCCTTGTGCACCACCGGCGCGATGATGTGCGACGGCGGTTCGTTGTCGTTGATCTGCAGGATGTACTCGCCGAGGTCGGTCTCTACAGGCTGTATGCCTGCTGCTTCCAGCACCTTGTTGAGCTGCATCTCTTCCGACACCATCGACTTCGACTTGATGACCTTTTTCACACCGTGTTTTTTGGCGATCTCGACCACCAGGCGGGAAGCGTCTTCCGCGCTCTCCGCATAGAGCACGGTGGCGCCGCGGCGGGTCGCCTCGCGTTCGAATTGTTCCAGCCAGACGTCGAGGTTTTCGATCGCGCGCATTCGGCGTTCCATCGCCGCGTCGCGCGTGCCTTCGAAATCATCCAGTTCCGTGATCGCTGCCGCACGTCCGCTAACGAATTTGGTGGACAGTTTTTTCAGGTTCTGCTGCAGGCGCTGGTCGGCGAGTTTCTCTCCTGAGCGCGCCTTGAAATGCATCGATTGAATCTGCATCAGATGTCTCCTGCGAGTACTTGCGCGACATGCAGCACACGCGTTTTATCGTCGCCGGTGCGGCGCAGGCGGCCTTCAATATTCAGCATGCATCCAAGGTCGCCGAGCACGACGGCGTCGGCGCCGGACGCATGGATGTTCTCCAGTTTTTCATCGACGATCGCGGTCGAGATATTGCCGTACTTGACCGCGAAGGTGCCGCCGAAGCCGCAACAGGCGCGCGCATCTTTCATCTCGGTGACGTGGACACCGCATTTGTCGAGCAATGCGCGCGGCTGTTCCTGCACGCCGAGTTCACGCAAACCGGAGCATGAATCGTGATAGGTCACACAGCCTTTGAGCGGGTTCGACCCGCACGGCAGCTTTTCGGTTTTTGCGACGTTGTACAAGAAGTCGGTCAGTTCGTAAACGCGCGGGGCCAGGCGCTCCATGCGCGCCAAAAGGGCCTGGTCGTCGGAGAACAGGTCCTGGTAATGGATTTTGATCGTACCGCCGCAGGATCCCGAAGGGATCACGACGTAATCGAAGCCTTCGAATTCGTTGACGAATTTTTCAGCCAGCGCGCGTGCCGCTTTGCGATCGCCCGAGCTGTAAGCGGGCTGGCCGCAACAGGTTTGCATGTCCGGCACGACGACCTCGCAACCCGCCGCTTCGAGCAGCTTCAGGGTAGAGAAGCCGATTTCCGGCCGCATCATGTCGACCAGGCAGGTAACAAATAATCCGACGCGCATTTTATCTTCCGTATCTGTAGTTATGGGACCGTCTCGGCGGCCTTTTGGGCCCGCGCAGTAATAAGTTGTTCATTTTGGCGGCCGTAGCGGGATGCAATGCCAGGTGGCCGCCCAGGTGCGCGTGACACGCCGCAGTGCGAGCACTGCCAGTGGCGCGCAACGACGCAGTGCGCCCGCTACGGCCAGCAAAAATGACAACTTATTGTTGCGCGGTCCCTAGCACCCCGCATTATCGCGCGCAATCGAAAAAAATATGCCGGAGGGAGATGAAAAGATTTGGCGCTATGCGGGCAATTTTTTTCCGCGCCTTTTTCATTTTTTCACATTGTGGTATAAAGTGTATATTGCAACGCACCAATCCGCTATGAAGAACGAGCAATCCCGCGAAAACAGCCAGATTACGATCCAGGTGATTGAGCGCATGATTTCCCTGCTGGATGCGCTCGCCCTATATCCGGACCCGGTCAGCCTGAAAGAGCTGTCCACCGTTACCGGTCTCCATCCTTCCACTGCCCACCGCATCCTGAACGATATGGTGGTCAAGCGTTTCGTCGACCGCGCGGAAGCGGGTTCCTATCGGCTGGGCATGCGCTTGCTGGAGCTCGGCAATATCGTCAAAAGCCGGTTGAACGTGCGCGAAGCCTCGCTGGATTTCATGCGTGCACTGCACCGCAAAACCCATCAGACAGTCAACCTGTCGGTGCGGCAAGGCGACGAGATCGTGTATATCGACCGTTCTTTCTCCGAACGTTCCGGCATGCAGGTGGTGCGCGCCATTGGTGGCCGTGCGCCGCTGCACCTGACTTCGACCGGCAAGCTGTTCCTCTCGGTGGACGATGCGAAACTGGTGCGTGCCTATGCGACCCGCACCGGCCTAGCCGGCCACAACAAGAATTCGATTACCGATCTGGTCAAGCTGGAGCGGGAACTCAGCCTGGTGCGGGCTCGCGGTTATGCTCGCGACAATGAGGAACTGGAGTTGGGCGTGCGCTGCATGGCAGCCGGCATTCGGGATGACTCCGGCAAGCTGGTCGCCGGCCTCTCGATTTCGGCGCCGGCGGACAGGTTGCAGGAAGAATGGGTGGAAGATTTGGTGACTACGGCGAATCAGATTTCTGCGGTACTGGGGTATGCGCCGGAGGGGTTGACGGCGTAAGGCTTACCCGCAAATATCGTCAGTCGGTAGGCGTCGTGCATACCTGAGTCCTCGGTTGGGTTGCGAATCCCGACATTCCGCCCTCTGCACGACGAACGGCTCTTGCGGATGCCCGAACGTTGGGATTTGCATCGCAACCTACATCACCGGGGTGCGAGCCGTATCGCATTTATGTTAGTACTCAGGCTATCCTGCGGTACAACCCATTCTCCGCATTAACCGTCTTGAAATGCGCCACAAACGGCGCATCGTCCGGCTCGCTCGTATGATCGACGCTCAACATGCCAAACAGCGGCAGGCTTTCGCGAAACAGCTGCAACGCCCGCCTCCGCAACGCCGGTCCAAAGTCACCCAGCGCCCTGCGGCACACGATCAACTCAAACTCATTGAACGAGGAGTCGGTGGCGAGATTGTATTGCGCCCAGGTGATCCGTGACAGCAGCTCGCGCCGGAAGTACATCTTCCCGCCGTCTTCGACGCAGTACTCCGCAAGTGACTTCGTGCCGCCGCTGCGGCGGTAATTGTCTTCAAACAGGCTGAGCTGATCCGGCGCAAAACTGCCCTTGGCCGCATCCGTCAGTAAAGACTCATTTGCCACCGTGGCGAATATCCGCGTCTTATCGTACAACTGCTCTTCCGTCAGCATGATCGCCAGAGCAGCCGCCTCTTGCACGGATGCGCATTCGGCGATCCAGATCTTGGGCGACGGGCATGACCGCAGCCAGGGACCCAATGCGCCGCGCAGCGAGAGGAAGTGTTCGGGATCCTCGAACAAGCCTGCCGGATGGACACTCAGCGCGCGCAACAACGCATCGCCTGCGGCCTCGTCGTGCATCACCTTTTCCAGCAGCGCGGATACCGTATTCAATCCATCGCTTTGCATCAGGAGGTGCAGTTTTTGGCGCAGCGGGTCACGCTGATAACCGCGAAAGTCATACCCGAACAGCTGGAAAACGCCTTCCAGCAGAAGGTCGATTTCCAGTTCTTCAACGGCTTGCAGTCGGTCCATAGGACGCTCTATTGGTGCAGCCATTCTCGCATCAGCGACAGCAATTGCGCGACGTCCACCGGCTTGGTGATGTAGTCAGAGGCGCCCGCCGCGATACATTTGTCGCGGTCGCCCTTCATCGCTTTTGCGGTCAGTGTGATGATCGGCAACGATTTGAACTTCGGTATGCTGCGAATCGCGCGCATCGTGTCGTAGCCGTCCATTTCCGGCATCATGATGTCCATCAGGACGATCTCGATCGACGGATCCCTTTCCAGCACTTCGATGCCATCGCGTCCGTTTTCGGCGAACGACACCTTCATCTGCTGCCGCTCGAGCACCGAACTCAATGCAAAGATATTGCGCAAGTCGTCGTCGACGATCAGTACCCTGCGCCCGGCGAGTCCGCCTTCGGCCGCATGCACTTCATCCAGCATGCGACGCTGCATCTCCGGCATGTTGGCGTGCGCACGGTGCAGGAACAGCGCCGTCTCATCCAGCAAACGCTCGGGCGAACGCGCATCCTTGACGACGATAGTCTTCGCAACGCGCTTGAGCCTGGTGACTTCCTTGCGGTTGAGGTCCTTGGCGGTATACACCACGATCGGCATATTGCGCAGGCTCGCGTCGTCACCGATCTTGTCGATCAGGTCAAAGCCGCTGATATCCGGCAGGCTGAGGTCGATCACCATGCAGTCGAACTGCGAAGCCTTGAGCGCCTCCAGCGCCGCCTGGCCGGTCTCGACCGCGGTAATGTTGACGTCGGTCGCCCCGATCAGGGTGACGATCGATTCACGCTGCATCTTGTCATCCTCGACCACCAGCAGGCTGCGTTTGCCGCGCGTCAGGAACTGCTGAATGCGGCTGAATTCCTCCAACAGGCGTTCGCGGCTCACCGGTTTGTTCAGGTACGAAATAGCACCCTGGCGTAGCGCGCGCTCACGTTCTTTCAGGCTGGATATCACATGAACCGGAATATGGCGTGTGCTCGGATCGCGCTTGAGGCGGTCGAGGACGGTGAACCCGTCGACGTCCGGCAAATCGATATCGAGCAGGATCGCCGCCGGCAGATAGTCCCGCGCCAGCGTCAGCACCGAATCGCCGCTGGAGGTGACGATGCCCTTGAAGTTCTTCTCGCGCGCATACTCCAGCATGATTTTTGCGAAGCGTGCATCGTCCTCGACGATCACAACCGATGCTTCGCCCGGTGTGACCAGCGACCGGTCATCGTGGCTCGGTTCATAATGTATCCGCGGCATTTCAAGCGCGGGTTGGGTGCGCGGCACGTCCACTGCGTCCATCACTTCCACTGCCTGCACGTCGGTATAACCTGCCTGCGACGAAACTACTTGTAATCGCGGTGTGCCCGGTGTCTTGCCCGGCAGGTCGTAGCTCTCGAACCCGATGCGGTTAAACGGCATGTACAGCGTGAACGTGCTGCCCACGCCGACCACACTCTCGACACGAATCTCGCCGCCCAGCAGCCGTGCCAGTTCGCGGCTGATGGACAGGCCCAGGCCCGTGCCGCCATATTTACGCGCGGTACTGCCGTCCGCTTGCTGGAAAGCCTCGAAGATCAGCTGCAGCTTGTCGGATGGAATGCCCACCCCGGTGTCAGCTACCGAGAATGCCAGCACCGCCTCAGATTGACCAAGGACCGGATGGTCGGCGCTCCAGCCCCGGTCGGCCAGCGCGATGCTGAGCGACACCTGTCCATGCGCGGTAAATTTGAATGCATTGGACAGCAGGTTTTTCAGGATCTGCTGCAGTCGGGTGTTGTCGGTCATCGTTGCCATCGGCAAGGATGGAGCCAGTTCGACCTCGAAGCTGATGTGCTTCGCTTCCGCCATATGCCGGAAAGTACGCTCCACATAACCGCGCAGTGTGAGGAAGCGGCATTCGCTGACTTCCAGCGTCACCGTACCCGATTCGATCTTCGACAGGTCCAGAATATCGTTAATCAGCGTCAGCAAGTCACTGCCTGAACCGTGGATGGTCCGCGCGAACTCGACCTGCTTCTCGCTCAGGTTGCCTTCCGGGTTGTCGCTCAACTGCTGCGCCAGGATCAGCAAACTGTTCAATGGTGTACGCAACTCATGCGACATGTTGGCAAGAAACTCGGACTTGTACTTGGACGACAGCGCCAGCTGGGTCGCTTTTTCCTCCAGCGCCAGCTTCGCCTGTTCCACCTCGCGGTTCTTGCGTTCCACCTCGATGTTCTGTTCGGACAGCAGGCGAGCTTTTTCCGCGAGTTCAAGGTTGGTCTGCTGCAGTTCTTGCGCCAGCGACTGGGACTGCGTCAGCAAGCTCTCGGTCCGGCTGTTCGCTTCGATCGTGTTCAACACCACGCCGATGGATTCCATCAACTGGTCGAGGAACGAAAGGTGCGTTTCGGTGAATCGATCCAGCGATGCGATCTCGATCACCGCCTTCACCTGCTGTTCAAACAGGATAGGCAGCACCACAATATTGGTCGGCGGCGCAGCGCCAAGACCGGAAGACACCTGGATGTAGTCACGCGGTACGTTGGTGAGCCAGATGCGCTGCTTCTCCAACGCGCACTGACCGACCAGACCTTCGCCCGGCAGGAATGAGGTAGGCAGTTTCCTGCTTGAACGATAACCGTAGCTGGATACCATGCGCAGGCGGGCGTCGGATTCCTGCGAATCCATCATGTAGAACACGCCATGGTGCGCCGCCACCAGCGGAGCCAGTTCGGACAGGATCAGCGAGGTCACCGCTTCCAGGTCGCGCTGGCCTTGCAGCAGGCGTGTGAATCGCGCAAGGTTGGTTTTCAGCCAGTCCTGCTGCGCATTCTTCTGCGTGGTTTCCTTCAGGTTGCGGATCATCTCGTTGATGTTGTCCTTGAGGTCCGCCACCTCGCCGCGCGCTTCCACCTGAATCGAACGCGACAAGTCGCCGCGCGTCACGGCGGTTGCCACTTCCGCAATCGCTCGCACCTGTGTGGTCAGGTTGGCCGCCAGCTGGTTCACGTTTTCGGTAAGGTCTTTCCAGGTACCCGATGCGCCCGGCACGCTGGCCTGGCCGCCCAGTTTTCCTTCCACACCCACTTCACGCGCCACGGTGGTCGCCTGGTCGGCGAACACCGCGAGCGTGTCGGTCATTTCATTGATGGTGTTGGCCAGCGCAGCAATCTCGCCACGCGCCGCCACCGTCAGTTTCTTCTTCAGGTCGCCGTTCGCCACCGCGGTCACCACGCCTGCAATACCGCGCACCTGCGCGGTCAGGTTGGCCGC
>JAQGMD010000424.1 GCA_028292565.1 Burkholderia sp.
CCTCTCCCGCTCGCGGGCGAGGGGTTCCCCCCAAAAAAAATGCGACGCCGCGGCGTCGCTTTTTTTACGCAGCGGAGAACTATCTCTTCCGAACCGGCGGCAAATCGGTACACACACCTTCAAACACTTCCGCCGCCATGCCGACAGATTCGCCCAGCGTCGGATGCGGATGGATCGTCTTGCCGATATCCACCGCATCGGCGCCCATCTCGATCGCCAATGCGATTTCACTGATCAGGTCGCCCGCATGGGTACCGACGATGCCGCCGCCGACTATGCGGTGTGTCTCCGCATCGAACAGCAGCTTGGTAAAGCCCTCGTCGCGGCCATTGGCGACCGCGCGACCGCTTGCTGCCCACGGGAACAGACCCTTCTCCAGCTTGATGCCTTTCGCCTTGGCTTCGTCCTCGGTGATGCCGACCCATGCAACTTCCGGATCGGTGTAAGCCACCGAAGGAATCACAGTAGCGTCGAAGTACGACTTCTGTCCCGCTGAAGCCTCAGCAGCGACGTGTGCTTCATGCACCGCCTTGTGGGCCAGCATCGGCTGGCCGACGATGTCGCCGATTGCATAAATATGCGGCACGTTGGTACGCATCTGCGCATCGACGTTGACGAAACCGCGATCGGTCACTACAACGCCAGCCTTGTCGGCCCCGATCTTCTTGCCGTTCGGGCTGCGACCGACGGCGACCAGGACCATGTCGTAAATCTGTGGCTCCGGTGCGGTACCGCCCGCCTCCGCGCTTTCGAAACTGACCTTGATGCCTTCCTTCAGTGCTTCTACGGCGACGGTCTTGGTCTTCAGCATGACCTTGTCGAAGCGCTTTTCATTGAACTTCTGCCACACCTTCACCAGGTCACGGTCGGCGCCTTGCATCAGGCCATCCAGCATTTCAACCACGTCAATACGCGACCCGAGTGTCGAATACACGGTCGCCATCTCCAGGCCGATGATGCCGCCGCCGATCACCAGCATGCGTTTCGGCACCGAACGCAATTCGAGCGCGCCGGTGGAGTCGACGATGCGTGGATCCTGCGGCACGAACGGCAGCTTGACGACAGACGAGCCGGCCGCAACGATGGCCTGCTTGAACTGCACGGTTTTTTTGCTGCCGTCGGCAGCGGTGACTTCCACGTGATACGGGCTCAGGAACTGGCCGATGCCCTGCACCACGTTGACCTTGCGCGCCTTGGCCATTCCAGCCAGGCCGCCGGTCATCTTGCTGACGACTTTGTCTTTATAGCCGCGCAACTTGTCGATATCAATCTCAGGCTTTCCAAAACTGACGCCATGCGCCGCCATCCCGGCCGCTTCATCGATCACGGCGGCAACATGCAACAGGGCCTTGGAAGGAATGCAGCCGACGTTCAGGCAGACGCCGCCCAGGGTCGGGTAGCGTTCGACCAGCACGGTCGACATGCCAAGGTCGGCGGAACGGAACGCAGCGGAATAGCCGCCAGGGCCTGCACCGAGCACCAGCGTGTCGCAGTCGATATCGGCTTTACCGACGAAGCTTCCTGCGGTGGGCGCCTGGACAGTCACAGGCGCAGCTGCGGCAGGAGCAGCCGGCGCGGGAGCTTTCGCCTTCGCCTCGGCGGGTGCCGCGGCGCCCTGTGCTTCGAGTACCAGGACCAGGGACCCCTTGGATACCTTGTCGCCCATCTTGACCTTCAATTCCTTGACGACGCCCGCATGACTAGACGGAATCTCCATGCTGGCCTTGTCGGATTCGACAGTCATCAATGATTGGTCCGTCTTGATCGTGTCGCCCGGCTTCACCAGCAATTCGATGATTTCGACTTCCTTGAAGTCGCCGATGTCGGGGACTATGACGTCGATGCGACCCGATGGGGCGGCTGCGGCAGGAGCAGCTGATGCAGGCTCGCTGGCTTTCGGCTGCTCCGGAGCGGCGGGCTGAGGCGCAGCCGCGCCGGCGCCGGATGGTTCAAGCAGCAGCAGCAAGGAGCCTTCCGCTATTTTATCGCCGAGTCTGACCTTCATTTCCTTCACCACGCCCGCGTGGCTGGACGGAATCTCCATGCTGGCCTTGTCGGATTCGACCGTAATCAATGACTGATCGACCTTGATTGTATCGCCAGGCTTGGCGAGCAGTTCGATGACTTCCACTTCCTTAAAGTCGCCGATGTCCGGGACTTTGACTTCCACCAAACTCATAGCGTTAGCTCCGTCTGATCCCCCTCACCCTCAGGGTGAGGGGACAGGGGGTTTTGTTGGGGTTTCGGACGGCATGCCGTCCGCCACCAAAACGGTACCCGCATATTTGCGAGTACGCGCCCTGCAAGCGGGGGTGGGTTTCCGTCGTGCTGGAACAACAGCATTCACGCTGCACTCAAGAACGAAAACCTTACCCCGGCCTTTTATCTTCCCCTCATAAACCGAGGGACCTTAGGCACCGCGCAGGAATAAGTTGGTCAATTTTGCTGGCCGTAGCGGGCGCGTTGCAGAGAGCCTGACTTGTTTCGTTGCTCGCGAACGTGTTGCTCGTCGTCGCCATAGCTCGCTATGACTCCTCCTCACGCCTTGCACCGCATCCCGCGACGACCGCCAAATTGCCCAACTTATTCCTGCGCGGCGCCTTACCCGGTATGCCCTCGCGAGTGAAATCACATTGAACAAAAAAAGCAGCAACAGCGGGTAACGGAGCCGTCAGTCGTATATGGTCCGGCGTGTTGGGATTTGCATCCCAACCTACATCTTGGGTATGCGAGACGATACCGATCGCATTCGTTTAAATCGTTATTTCAGGACGTAGGCCGCAAGTACGCTTTGAACCTCGTAGATACTCAGCTTCTTGTTAAACTGCTTTTGGATGGGCGCGGCAGTACTTGACATCCAGATTTTTAACTCGGCGTCCAAATCGAACGTACCTCCTGTTTCAATACTGAAGTGGGTGATGCTCTTGTAGGGCACCGAGTGATATTCAACCTTACTTCCTGTCAGTCCCTGCTTATCAACCAGGACCAATCGTTTATCGGTGAAGACAAAGTAATCACGGATGAGTTGATAGGCATGCTCCACGCGCTCTCCAGGCGCGAGAATCTTGCTGAATTCTTGTTGCACTTTCGCAGGATCGATCTGCGATGCATTGCCGAGTACGCCATCAAAAAGTCCCATAAACTTCGTCTCCAAAATATTTTGTCGGGTAATACATCTTACGGTGATGCGTGAAGATGCAACGGCCTATCAGACCAGCGTGCTGCTTCTCGACAGAAGGTTTAGCGCCGTAGGGTGCGCATTAGCAGGAGTAAGTAAATCGCTTCTCACTTGCGTCTCGCCCCGCCTATCCATGCGTCGATGTCATCGCGCGATTCCCTCGCAGGCGTCAGTTGCGCCTCCCCCTTGTCGCTTACCGACGCGAATAGCAACAGCGACCGGCCGGTGACCTGATAACAATGGCCGAAGTCAAAAACAGGCCGGTCTGAGCGGCTGGGGTCGTTGGTGTCGATCAGGCCAATCCAATGTCGTCCCTCGGGCACCTCTGGCAGAGTGAACTCGACTACATCATCGTGCGCGTTAAAGACGAGTAGCAGCGTCTCGTCGGAGCCGAGCCTTTTGATGCCGGTCGCCTGCGCGCGTCCATCCAGAAGCATGCCGAAGCATTTGGCATTGGGGTCGCTCCAATGGCCTTCCGACATTTCCTGGCCGTCCGGCGTCAGCCAGGTAACGTCCTTCACGTTGAGATACTCGTTGTAATTGCCGGTCAAAAACCGGCCACGGTTCAGAACGGGGTAACTCTTGCGGATACGAAGCAGCTTACGCGTAAATTCCAGCATGTCACGGTCGTCCGCTGTAATGTTCCCCCACTCCAGCCATGTGACCTCGTTATCCTGCGCATAGGCATTGTTGCTGCCACGTTGCGTATTGCCAAACTCATCGCCGGCGAGGATGAGCGGCGTGCCGCGAGATAGCACGAGGGTAGCCATCAAGTTTCGCTTTTGCCGTTCGCGCACTGCCTTGATTTCCGCATCGTCGGTGGGCCCTTCCACGCCGTAGTTCCATGAATGGTTATTCGAATGACCGTCGCGGTTTTCCTCGCCGTTGGCTTCGTTGTGCTTGTCATTGTAGGAAACGAGGTCGTTCAGCGTGAAACCGTCATGCGCAGAAATAAAATTCACACTCGCCCACGACTTGCGACCGCGTTTATTGAACAAGTCTCCGGAGCCGGAAATTCGGCAGGCGAAGTCGGCCAACTTGGCAGAGTCGCCTTTCCAGTACGCGCGGACGGTGTCCCGAAACTTGTCGTTCCATTCCGCCCACCCCGGTGGAAACTGTCCGACCTGATATCCTCCCGGGCCGATATCCCAGGGTTCGGCAACGAGCTTCACGCTTGACAGCACGGGATCCTGCCGGCAGGCGTCGAGAAAGCCCCCGCCCTCGTCAAACCCGTAAGGCTCACGAGCGAGTATGGTCGCGAGATCGAAGCGGAAACCGTCCACGCGCATTTCCTGCGCCCAGTAGCGCAACGAATCGGTCACCATCTGCAGCACGCGCTGATGGGAGAGATTGACCGTGTTACCCGTGCCGGTATCGTTGATGTAGAACCGCTTGTTGTCCGGCATGAGGCGATAGTAGCTGGCATTGTCGATGCCCTTGAGGGACAGGGTCGGTCCCAGCTCGTTGCCTTCCGCGGTGTGGTTATAGACGACATCGAGAATGACCTCGATTCCGGCTGCATGAAACTGATTCACCATTTCCTTGAATTCATTTGCGAATGCCGAGTGCAGGTAGGATGGATGCGGAGCGAAGAATCCGATGGAGTTGTAGCCCCAATAATTCTTTAACCCTTTCTCGATCAGATAACTGTCGTGGATAAAGGCATGAATGGGCAGTAACTCCGCCGTCGTCACACCAAGCGCGCGCAGATACGCCGCGACTTCAGCCCGGGCAAGTCCCGCAAATGTACCGCGCTCTTCCTTGGGGATGCGGTCGTTCAGCGCTGTGAACCCCTTCACATGCATCTCATAAAAGACCGTGTTTTCCCATGGAACGCGTGGCAGGCGCTGCGGACCCCAGGTGAAGGCAGGATCGATGACGCGGCACTTCGGCACCAGATGGGCACTGTCGCGCTCATCATAGGAAAGATCCTTGTCCGGGGAGTCAAGCTTGTACCCGAACAGTTCAGGTCCCCAGGTAAGCTCGCCCACAAGCTGCTTGGCATAGGGATCTATGAGCAGCTTATTCGGATTAAACCGGTGACCGGCCCCTGGCTCGTAGGGGCCGTGAACCCGATAGCCATAGACAGTCCCCGGCCGCGCGGCGGGCAGGTACCCGTGCCACACCTCGTCGGTATATTCCGGCAGCTCGATCCGTTCGAGCTCCTTCTTTCCGTCTATATCGAACAGGCACAACTCCACCTTCGTGGCGTGAGCGGAAAACAAGGCGAAGTTCACTCCGAGGCCGTCCCAGGTGGCCCCAAGAGGGAACGGTTGCCCCTCCCGGATCACTGACGGCTGGAGAATCCCCGGGGCGGATAGGGCTTTGGAAATTTTCGGTGCACGCGTCATTGCGGCTCCAGCGTAAGTTCCAGCATCTTGCTGTGTATTGTTATCCGGCATGCTTGTTTAAATTGAGTGTAGTTGGCTCGACCCGACAGAAGAGGCCTGACTGTCCGCGACCGTACCTCGGCCGCTGCAATAGAGATATTTGAATGAAAACGGCACAGGTCCTCGGGTGCGGCTTCCTTATTTGGGTGTATAGCTTTGTGGTGACAGGTTTTCATTCATATTTCAGTGACGTCCAGGTTTACCTATAGATA
>JAQGMD010000426.1 GCA_028292565.1 Burkholderia sp.
CTGGTTGTTGCAAAAAAGTTGCTCGCGCGTTCCCATCAAGACACCAGCGCCGTAGTTGAGAACAAATGGGTACGCACGCGCCGGGCATCTGGCAATGCGCTTGCAGAAATCGTCGAATTCATGGCACTCCTGTTTCACTTTTGAAACTTGAACGGCGTCGCATAAAGCGACGCGTTCTCGCGAGAATCACACGTTAACAGAGCACCTAATCGCCGTCTTGCGCCAAGTGGCTATGAAGTGGTTGGAAAAACCGGTGGAGTCCTCGTCCGTACCGGCCCGCTTATTTAACGTGCTACGGCACGGCCTCAGCGATACTTTTTCAGCTCCAGCTTGCCGATCTGGTTGCGATGCACTTCATCCGGGCCATCGGCAATGCGCAGCAGGCGCGCGGTGGCATACGCCGACGCCAGGCCGAAGTCATTGGTGACGCCTGCGCCGCCAAAAGCCTGGATCGCCCAGTCGATCACCTGGCAGGCCATGTTTGGCGCCGCGACTTTGATCATCGCGATCTCCGCTTGCGCCACCTTGTTGCCGACCGTGTCCATCATGCGCGCGGCGCGCAATGTCAGCAGACGCGTCTGGTCGATCATGATGCGCGACTCGGCGATGCGTTCGAGCGTGACCGTTTGCTCGGACACGAGCTTGCCGAATGCCTTGCGTTCCATGGTCCGCCGGCACATCTTTTCGAGCATGTGTTCCGCCAGGCCGATCAGGCGCATGCAATGATGAATCCGGCCTGGGCCCAGGCGACCTTGTGCGATTTCAAAACCGCGCCCTTCGCCAAGCAACATGTTCGATGCTGGCACGCGCACGTTCTCGAACACCACCTCGGCCGCACGGTCGGGCACGCCGTAGAAACCGAATACCGGCAACGACCGCGTGACTGTCACGCCGGGCGTATTTTTTGGCACCAGGATCATCGACTGCTGCAAATGCCGGTTCGCGTTGTCCGGATCGGTCTTGCCCATGAAAATGATGATTTCACAGCGCGGATCGGTGGCACCCGTGGTGAACCACTTGTGACCATTGATGACGTACTCTTCGCCATCGCGTACGATCGACGACTGGATATTGGTGGCATCGCTGGAAGCGACGGCCGGTTCGGTCATTGCAAACGCTGACCGGGTTTTTCCAGCCAGAAGCGGCGCGAGCCATTTTGCCTTGTGCTCCTCGGTGCCGTAGCGCGCCAGCACTTCCATGTTGCCGGTATCGGGCGCGGAACAGTTGAACACTTCCGGCGCCAGATGGGATCGCCCCATGATTTCGCACAAGGGCGCGTACTCCAGGTTGCTCAGCCCCGCGCCATGTTCGGACTCCGGCAGGAACAGGTTCCACAGTCCTTGCGCCTGCGCCTTAAGCTTGAGTTCCTCGACGATGGGCTGCACAGCCCAGGGACCACCTTCGAGCGACTGCTTGAAATAGAGTTCATCATTCGGATAGATGTGCTCGGCCATGAAGGCCTGCAAACGCGCCTGCAATTCTTGCACGCGGGCGGAGGGGATCAAGATGTCCATGAAATGCCTTTCGTTGGAATATATACAGAGACAGGCGATCGCCTGCCCGTTGTTGTTCTAGCTAGTTCGCCTAGCCAGCAAGCTTCGGTTACACGCCGATATCTTCCACCTGGCGCCACGCAGCCTGCGCGATGCCGCGTGCTTTCTTGCCGGTTTCCAGCGCTTGCGCGCTGGACGCCGTACCATCGTGTGCGCGACGCAGGATGCCAAACAGGATCGCTGCGAGACGAAACATGCTGTACGCAAGATAAAAATCCCAGTCTTGCGGCGGAATCGACGTCCGCCCGGTGCGTCGACAGTATTCTTGGACGTAGCGTTGCTCCGACGGGATGCCAAGCGCATCCAGATCGCAACCTGCCATGCCACGAAACTCTGCTGCGGTCAGGCGCCAGGTCAGGGCGTGATACGCAAAGTCAGCCAGTGGATGCCCGAGGGTGGAAAGCTCCCAGTCGAGAATCGCCAGAATGCGCGGCTCGGTTTTATGAAAAATCATGTTGTCGAGGCGCAGGTCCCCATGCACGATGGTCGTTTCATCGGAAGCGGGAATATGCTGCGGCAGCCAGTCGATCAAGCGGTCCATGGCCTCGATCGGCTCGGTTTCTGTCGCACGGTACTGCTTGGTCCAGCGCCCGATCTGCCGTATGAAATAATTGCCGGGCGTGCCGAAATCATCCAGGCCGACCGCCTTGTAATCGACCTTGTGCAGCGCCGCGACGACACGGTTCATCTCGTCGTACATCGCCCTGCGCTCGTCGCCCGCCATGCCGGGAAGCGACGGGTCCCACAAAATCCGGCCATCGACATGCTCCATGATGTAGAACGGCGTACCGATGACGGTACTGTCCTCGCACAGGCAGTAGGTACGGGCGACTGGTACATCGGTGTCGCGCAGCGCGGAGATGGCGCGGTATTCGCGTTCTACCGCATGTGCGGAAGGCAGCAAAAGTCCGTCCGGTTTCTTTCTCAGCACATACCGCTTGCCATCCGCGGTCAATTGAAAGGTCGGATTCGACTGACCGCCCTTGAAGCGCGCGATGTCGACACGGCCGGTGAAACCGTCGACATGGATACGCATGTACTGCTCCAGGCGCGCTATATCAAAGCCCGGATTGCCCTGCACCGCAATGATGTCGGCGGAATGTTCGCTCATTGAATACCCTCAGTCTCAAACATGTGGATCACGGCATCGGATTGGGCGGGACCGGATTGTGGAGAATGTGTGGGTCCGTTTTGACGCCTGCGTTGTTGAACAGCGGGTGGATATTGCCGAATCGCTCCACCGCAGCCTGCGCCAACTGCATGCCATCGTTGGCGCAATAGAATGCGAGTTCGTGCCCGAAGCCGCTACCGGCGCCGGTAATGACTACCGTTATCCCGTTCAGTTCTAGCATTGTGTGCTCCTTGATTGTTCAGGCCGCTGCCGCTGATTTTCGGGTAGCGCCAGTCAGGCTGTGAGCTGCATTCAATCGGGTATTGCATCGCAGGGTTCATGTCTTCCGGCTAAACCTCGTGGCTCACCCAAGCACGCGCCGGGCTGTAAGCAGCGGCATCAGCTCCCTGACTCGGAATACGGAAAAATCTTTTGACCACACGTTCACATGATGATTCGAATCAAGATTTCGTTATTATTGTCTGACAATTCACGTATGATTGTCAGACATTATTTTTA
>JAQGMD010000470.1 GCA_028292565.1 Burkholderia sp.
TAAGTTTGGCAATTTGGCGGCCGTCGCTGGATGCGGTGCAAGGCGTGAGGAGGAGCCATAGCGAGCTATGGCGACGATGAGCAACACGTTCGCGAGAAAAAAGAAGAAACGGGCTCTCTGCAACGCGCCCGCCACGGCCAGCAAAATTGCCCAACGTATTCCTGCGCGGTGCCTAATTACATGGCCTGGAGGTTTTTAAGATCGACATCCATATCAGCTTCCAGTTCGGCGGCGAATCTGTAGGCCGTTTCACAGCTTCGGCGTTCCGGCACGCTCTTCCGGGTTGAGCCGTAGTTAATCTCAATCTTCTTATCGTGGGCCTTGGCAAATGTATCGGCGTCATAGCAGTCGACGTATTATCGTCTTTAATGCGACTCGGAAATTTTCGTCCTTTGCCTGGTGACTGCGCCGGGCCACCATTTAAGAATACATCCGATCTTATCCTCGCAGAAAAGGCTGTTCCTCATGTAATTTACCATTGACGCGACGCTGCGGATTGACGAATGCCCGATCGGCATTAAGATCGGCTTGTCGGAAGACGGTCGAACTGTTCGCAGTCTTCATATCCGCCGATGTCATCAGCTTGTAGAACATAGGTCGTTTTTTCAGTAAGCGTTCTTGAGAAATGGCCCGAAGACAAAGATGAACCGACCAAATACTGGCTGTCTAACTTGTACGACTATTCACGGGGTGTATTCCCGTTTCGCACTTTTCGCGCCCGAGTGCGCTCAGGCTTACCCTCCACAGCAAATAGGTCGATCAGTTGATCGCGCATCCAGGCATCGGCAGAACTGGCATTAGAGCGCTCGTGCCAGAAGGCCGCAACTTCGAATTCGGGAATGCTTATGGGCAGGGCATAAACCTTGAGCGCACCAGTTTTCGCAAGTTCGGTGGCGACACGGCGCGGGATGGTCGCTATCAAATCGGTGCGTGACAAAATCATGGAAATGGCCATGATGTTAGGCAGTCGCGCGACGATGCGCGCGCGCTTCTTGATCAGGGTTTCCTCTACAATATGGTGGCCCCCACCCACCGAAGTCACGATGGCGTGAGCGGCGTTGAGATAAGTCTTTTGCGTGAGCGCTGGTTTTGCGGCGGGATGTCCGGCCCGCACCAGCACCACGTAACGCTCGTAGAACAGCTTTTCGAAATGAATATTCCGTCCCTGCAGTTTCGGCAGGTGACCTACGGAGAAATCGATCCTCCCATCCTCAAGTCCGGTCCGGATCTCATCGAGACTCAGCGTCTCGGCTTCGACCGTTATGTCGGGCGCAACGACATGCAGACGTTCCAGCAGCGCGGGCAGGATATTGATTTGCCCCATGTCGGTAATGTGAAAACGAAAAGTATGACCGCTTGTCATCGGGTCGAAGAAATCGCGATGGCTGATGGCCTTCTGAAAACCGTTCAGGGCATCGGCGATTGGTCCGGCGATTTCCAGCGCATAGGGCGTGGCTTGCATGCCACTCGATGTGTTAACGAAGAGCGGGTCGCCCATCATCTCGCGCAGACGCGTAAGCGCATTGCTCATCGCCGGCTGGGTAATGCCGAATCTTTCCGCTGCCAGCGTCACACTGCGCGTTTCGAGAATTGCATGGAACACCGCAAACAAGTTCAAATCGACGCGGTACGTATTCATATTATGAATGCTCTGGATAAAGTAAATAAATTTGATCTATATGTTACCTGATCCTACTATGGGCGTTCAAAGGCATCGGGCCTTACAAGAACACATAAGAAGGAGAGACATGAACGGAGCAGAAAGCCTAGTCCGCACATTACTGTCAAGCGGCATCGAGGTATGTTTTGCCAATCCCGGCACATCGGAAATGCACTTCATTGCGGCGCTGGACAAGGTCGCGGGCATGCGCTGTGCTCTGGGTCTGTTCGAGGGCGTCGCGACTGGCGCTGCCGACGGCTATTTCCGTATGACCGGCAAGCCCGCATGCACATTGCTGCATCTTGCGCCCGGCCTGGCCAACGGTCTCTCGAACCTGCACAATGCGAAGAAGGCACGTTCGGGAATCGTGAACATCGTCGGCCAGCACGCCACCTACCACCTTAACTATGATGCGCCGCTGTCGGGCGATATCGAAGGCGTGGCAAAGCCCATGTCGCACTGGGTCAGGACGTCGATGTCCTCGTCGGCGGTGGCGTCCGATGGCGCCGCCGCGGTCCAGGCGGCGCGTAGCACCCCGGGACAGATCGCGACACTGATACTTCCAGCCGATGCTTCCTGGGGGCCTGCGGATGAAGTCGCCGTCGCTCACGCACCTGCACTGCCTCAACCGGTGTCGCCCGACACAGTGGCTGCGGTTGCAAAGGCGCTGCGGGCCGGCGGACCGACGGTGATGTTGCTCGGCGGCGCGGCGTTACGCGGGAAAGCACTGGAATGGGCTGGCCGTATCGCGGCAAAGACTGGCTGCAAGATAATGAGCGAAGGACAAAACGCGCGGCTCGAACGCGGCGCCGGTCGCGTCAAGCTCGACAGGCTGCCTTATGACGTACCCGGCGCAGTGGCGGCACTCAAGGGAGTCGGCCGCGTCATTTTGGTCGGCGCAAAAACGCCGGTCGCATTTTTTGCCTATCCTGACCAGCCAAGTTTGCTGATGCCGAAGGAATGCGAGGTGACGACGCTCGCGCAGGGCGAGCATGATATTGAGGGTGCTTTAGAAGAACTGGCGCATGAACTGGGCGCGTCGGCGACGGTCCCGGTCATTGCGGATCTGAACAAGCCGGCGCTGCGGACAGGCAAAGTGACGCCGGAGGGCATCGCTGCCGTGGTGGGTGCGCTGATGCCGGAATATGCGGTCGTGGTCGATGAATCGATCTCGATGGGGCGCGGATTCTTCCCGGTGACCGTCAACGCGGCGCCGCATGACTGGATGAACAGCATGGGAGCCTCGCTTGGCTATGCGTTGCCAGTTGCGATCGGCGCGGCGGTGGCGGCGCCGGATCGCAAGGTGATCGCAATCGTCGGCGACGGCAGCGCGATGTACACGCTGCAGGCGTTGTGGACGATGGCCCGCGAAGGGCTTGATGTTACGATCGTGATTCTGGCGAACCGGTCATACAACATCCTGCGCAGCGAGCTGGAGAAGATCGGTGTCGGTGCCCCGGGCCGCACGGCGCTCGACATGCTTACGCTTGACAAGCCGAACCTCGACTGGGTTGCGCTTGCCAAGGGCCACGGGGTTGCGTCCAGCCGCGCTCACAACCTGGAGGACCTTGCAACGGAATTGTCGCGCGGGCTCGCCAGCGACGGCCCGCATCTGATCGAACTCGTCATTTGAGAAATGGAGAGCCGATCATGACCATGCAACCAACGCTCGATACAAAAAATATCGCGCATCTGATCGACGGTGGCCTTGAAACCAGCGACAAGTCTTTCGACGTAATCAATCCTTCCAGCGGTGCGGCGTTTACCCGCTGTCCGGATGCATCGCGCGATCAGTTCGAGCGGGCGGTTGCTGCGGCGCGACGCGCATTTCCTGGCTGGAGCAAAACAAGCTTTGAAGAAAGACGCGATCGGCTGAACCGCTTCTGCGACGCGATTCAAAGCCGGCTCGACGAACTGGCCGCGCTGTTGACGACGGAGCAGGGCAAGCCGCTCGCTGCGGCAAAGGCTGAAATCGAACGGGCCATCTACATCGTCAGGCACTTGATCACGATTCCGATAGAGCCGGAAGTGATGCGCAACGATGCAACGGGCAGGGTGGAGCTGCGCTACAAGCCGCTCGGCGTCGTCGGCGGCATCACTCCATGGAACGTGCCGATCATCATGGCCGCGCCGAAGATTGCGTCGGCGCTCTATACCGGAAACACGATAATTCTCAAGCCGTCGCCATATACGCCGTTGACCACGCTAAGACTCGGTGAAATCGGCCAGGATATTTTTCCGCCGGGCGTACTGAACATTCTCGCGGGAGGCAACGATCTGGGGCAATGGATGACGGAGCATCCTGGAATCGACAAGATCAACTTCACCGGTTCCGTGGCAACGGGCAAGAGGGTGATGGCTTCGGCGTCGGCTAACATGAAGCGGCTGACGCTCGAACTGGGCGGCAATGACGCGGCAATCGTGTTGAACGATGTGGATCCCAAGGCGATCGCTGCACGCTTGTTTCAGGCGGCGTTTGCCAATTCAGGACAGGTATGCCAGGCGATCAAGCGTCTCTATGTGCATGAGGATGTGTACGAAGCGCTGGTCAGTGAACTGGCTGACATTGCCAGGCGCGTGAAGGTCGGCGACGGCTTCGAAGAAGGCGTCGTATGCGGGCCGGTGCAGAACGAAGACCAGTACCGGCGCGTGCTGGGAATCCTGGACGACACCGCGCGCCAACCCGGCGTGCGCATCCTTGCAGGTGGCAGTGCGATCGACAGGCCCGGTTACTTCATCGCGCCGACCGTAGTTGCAGATATCGCCGAGGGCACGCGCCTGGTGGACGAGGAACCGTTCGGCCCGGTGCTGCCCGTCATACGCTTCAGCGATCTGGACGATGCTGTCGCGCGTGCCAACGATACCCGCTTTGGTCTGGGTGCTTCGGTATGGACCAATGATGTGGATAAAGGGGCGGAAATTGCATCACGCCTGGAGAGTGGCGTGGCGTGGGTGAATCATCATGTCGGCACTGCACCGGAGTATCCGTTCGGCGGCATCAAGGAATCTGGCATGGGCCGGTCCAATGGCGAGATGGGCCTGAAGAGAAACATGGAGCCTCAATTGGTTGTTCTGCCGCCGGTAGCGTAAATTGCATTTTTAGTATCGAAATTCCTATAAACAGTGAAGGAGACAAAATGAAAAGACGTATTTTCGCTTCCCTGGTGCTGATCAGTTTGCTGGGTGGCATTCAAGTGGCGGCCTCGGCCAATCCGGTCGCTGATTTTCCTAAAGCGCCGATCAAAATCGTCGTCAACTTTCCGGCCGGCGGTACCGTAGATGCGCTGGCACGTATCGTCGGCCAGAAGCTCAGCGAGAAGTGGGGGCAGCCGGTGGTCATCGATAACCGTCCAGGAGCGGGTGGCAACATTGGCGCGACGATGGTCTACACCGCCGAACCAGATGGTTACACACTGCTCGCGAGTCCCCCGGGACCACTGTCGATCAACCAAAGCCTTTTCAAAAAATTGCAGTTCGACCCGACAAAATTCGTTCCGATCACGACGCTTGCGATGATACCCAACGTGATTGCCGCAAGAGCCGATTTTCCAGCCAAATCGGTGAAGGAACTGATTGCCTACGCGAAGGCCAATCCGGGCAAGGTCACTTACGGCTCGCAGGGCAACGGCTCGACCTCGCACCTGTCGGGACAGATGCTCGCCAACATGGGGGGCATCGATCTGTTGCATGTTCCCTATAAGGGCGAAGGTCCGGCGCTTACCGATCTCGTCGCCGGTCGCGTCGATCTGTTCGTCGGCAACATCTCCGCAGTAGTCAAGTACAAGGAAGAAAAAAGGGTGAAGTTCTTCGGCGTCGCCAGTGCCCATCGTGCCAAGCTTGCGCCCGATACGCCGACGGCAGCCGAAGCCGGCCTGCCGGAATTCGAGGCAAGTGCTTGGTTTGCACTGGTAGCGCCGCCCGGCACGCCGGATGGGATCACGAAGAAGATTCACGGCGCGGTCGTCGAAGCAATGAAGCTGCCGGACGTGCAGCAGAAAGTCGCCGCACTCGGTGGAGAGGTTATCGGCAATTCGCCGAAGGAGCTCGCCAATTTCATGGCAGTCGAGCGAACGCGCTGGAAGAAGGTGATCGACACTGCCAACGTTACGTTGGACTAGAACAGCAGTGCCTATGCGCGTGGCTATTACACCGCACCCGGCTCCCTTGCAACTCGATCACTGCGGGTGCGGCCGCCTCGGCTTCGTCGCGGCCAGCACCCGCTATAGAGATGCCGGCCGCGCGCACGCTGTCCAGAGTCTCTTCGAGACCCCGGTAGCCCCAGTCGAGCACGCGGTTGTTCGGAGCACGCAACACTGAATGCCTGCTGCAGTGAGGCAGGGAACGTTCCCCATCCCTGCCATCAGTCAGGCCGCCGTCGCCCGGTCGGCACGCCCGTGTGGCCGGTCAAATCATCTCAAGCGGAACTTTCCTGGTCGGCGGAGGAAAAGCACGGTCAAGCTCGGCCAGATCTGCTTCCGTGAGGTCTATGTCGAGCGCCTTGCGATTCTCCTTCACATGCTCGGGTGTCCCGGCTTTCGGAATGGCGATAATGCGATCCTGGCGCAACACCCATGCCAGCGCAATCTGCGCCGGCGTCGCAAGGTGCAGGGCGGCGATTGCCATGACCACCGGATCCTTGAGCAGCCGGCCCTGCTCGACGGGCGAGTACGCCATGACTGGGATGTTGCGCTGCTCGCACCAGGGCAAGAGGTCATATTCGACGCCGCGTCGGGTCAGGTTGTACAGCACCTGGTTGGTCGCCACGTCCGAGCCGCCCGGCAACCTCAACAGCTCTTCCATATCCGCGGTGTCGAAATTGCTGACGCCCCAGTAACGGATTTTCCCCATCCGGACCAGGTCGGCAAACCCCGCCAGGGTTTCTTCCAGCGGGATAGAGCCGCGCCAGTGCAGCAGATAGAGGTCCAGATAGTCGGTTCCCAGACGGGCCAGGCTACGCTCGCAGGCATCGATCGTCCCGATACGCGTTGCATGATGGGGAAGCACCTTGCTGACCAAAAAGACCTCCTTGCGGCGCCCTTCGGTCGCTTCACCGACGAGTTCTTCCGCCGCGCCGTCGCCGTACATCTCGGCAGTATCGATCACCGTCATGCCATACTGGATGCCCAGTTCCAAGGCCGCGATTTCGTAATCGCGATGTTTCGGGTTCTCGCCCATGTGCCAGGTGCCCTGGCCGAGTACCGGGGCTTTCTCCCCGGACGGAAGTGCGGTCATGCGCATGATTGCTCCTTTGTTGTTGGCGTCATCGCCAGCTCACCGCCGGCTTCGGCGCGTCGCCGCGCAACTGCCTTAACGTCGGGTAGTCGGTGTATCCGATGGCGCCATTACCATAGTACGTCGAAGGATCGTCCGGATTCAATTCAGCATGCAGGCGGAAACGCTCCGGAAGATCGGGATTGGAGAGAAACTTTCGGCCAAAGGCGATCAGGTCCGCGCGTCCTTCCTCGAACCATTCCTCAGCAGTGTCATGGTCAAAGCCGCCGGCGAACATCAGCAAGCCCCGGTACCTCTTGCGGATCAGTTCCAGCATCCGCATCGCTTCGGCAGGCGGCGATAACTTCTGTTCGACGGCAGCGGCTGCCGGGTTGACGACGTGCAGGTAGGCCAGTCCGTGTTCGTTCAGCCTTTCCGCGATATGGCTGAACGTCACTTCGGGTTCGTCGTCACTGATATCGTTGCTCATGTCCGTCCCGCGATGAGAAGCTCATGCTGTCGCACGCCGGCCGCTCGCCGGGCAAGCAACGACGGTGGCGATCAGCCGGCAACAACCGTGTGCCTCAGTTCGGGGGTGAGGTAAATGACGTGGGAGCCGATGCCGCGATTTCAAGGCCATCATCAGGTGTCGCCTGATGATGGGGTCTGGTTCAGGCCGTTATCGTTTTCGCGGCGCATAGTTGAACTCCGGCAGCGCTTTCAGCGCTTCCTTGGTGGCGCCGGGGAGCACCAGCCTTCTGTTGCGCGCTTACGCTGTATGAAGAGGTGCATCCGCAAAAACTATTAAACAATCCGAAAGTATATCGTTGCTTTCTGCAGCGGCTGGCACAGGTGGCGCCATCGGGATCAAACCTGAAATTTTCGGCGTTCTTCCCTAGATGTTTTCCAGGATTGCTCTACACTTGAGCAATCGTCGCCGGGATCGCAATCTCGTCGGCAAGTACCACATCAGCCAGTGCAACATTGTGGCTGAAAGGCTCGCAATATATCGAGGGCGACTGCAACCAGTTTGATGTTTCTCGACGACAGGCAACCAGCAAGCATTAAGGCGCTGCCCTGATTTCCCTCTCAACGACGATACGATTGGCGATCCGGAAGATCGGGATCGAGGAATATGCCTTTGCCGCGAAAAGAGCATGCATGAATTACTGGCAGTGGATCACGACCTGAAACTACGGCAGCCGGAGCGAGGTGACGGCGCGGTGCTGCATGAACTGGTGGCGTCCTGCCCGCCGCTCGACCTGAATTCGCGCTATGCCTATCTGCTCGTCTGTGAACATCACGCTCGGACCAGCGTCATTGCCGAACACGATGGTGTTGTGGTCGGTGCGATCACCGCGTATGTGCCGCCCACGCAACCGGACACCCTGTTTGTCTGGCAGGTAGCGGTCGCGACACAGGCGCGCGGGAATAAGGTCGGCACGCGCATGCTGCAACACCTTTTGCAGCACTGCATCGCACCTCGCCGGCTACGCTGGCTCGAAACCACCATCAGCCCCGACAATCATGCGTCACGCGGGCTGTTCACCCAATTCGCCCGGCGCCAGGGCGCCGCCTGCTCCATCAGGACGCTCTTTTCACGCACCGATTTCGGCGAAAGCGGTCATGAGGAGGAGTGTCTCTACACGATCGGCCCCTGGTACCGGGGCATGACCCTATCACGCTGACTGCAACACATACCCGCTCATCGATAAGGAGAAGTATGATGCGCACATTCGACCGACTGGAATCCGAGGTTCGTAGTTATATCCGTTCCTTTCCCACCGTTTTCACGAAAGCACAGAACGCCGTCCTGACGAATGAAAGCGGCCAGCAGTACATCGATTTCTTTGCAGGCGCCGGCAGCCTTAACTATGGCCACAACAATCCATTGCTGAAGCAGGCCATCATCGATTACCTCGCCAACGATGGCATCATCCATGCATTGGATATGGCGACTTCCGCGAAAGAGCAGTTTATGCTCGCGTTCGAAGAGCGCATCCTGAAACCACGCAACCTGCAGTACAAAATGCAGTTCACCGGACCGACCGGCGCCAATGCGGTGGAAGGCGCGATCAAACTGGCGCGCAACGTGACAGGCCGCCACAGCCTGATTTCCTTCACCAACGGTTTTCATGGGGTCAGCCTGGGGGCTTTGTCGCTGACGGGCAACCGCAAATTCCGCAATGCCGCCGGCATCCCCCTGTCTGGTGTACATCATGCGCCGTATGCCGGCTACTTCGGCGAGGACATCGATACCATGGGCATGCTGGATAAACTGATCGAGGATCCGAGCAGCGGTGTCGACCACCCGGCGGCGGCAGTTGTCGAATGCGTGCAAGGCGAAGGCGGCTTGAATGTCGCCGGCCTGACCTGGCTGAGGAAGCTGGAACAATTGTGCCGTCGGCACGAGATGCTGCTGATCGTGGACGACATCCAGGCAGGATGCGGCCGTACCGGCACCTTCTTCAGCTTCGAGCCATCCGGCATCTATCCAGATGTCGTCACCATGTCGAAATCGCTGTCCGGCTACGGCTTGCCGCTGTCGATGGTATTGCTCAAGCCTGAGCATGATGTGTGGAAGCCGGGCCAGCACAACGGTACCTTCCGCGGCAACAACATGGCTTTCGTGACCGCCGCCGCCGCACTCAACCACTTCTGGAGCGACGGCAAGTTTCAGGCAGGGCTGCAGAAAAAGATGCCGACCATCACGCAGCATCTCGACAAGCTGGTGCAAAACTACCCGGCTGCAGAGATGACCCGACGCGGCCGCGGGCTGATGCAAGGGCTGGCATTCAAGGACCCGGAACTGGCCGGGGCGGTTTCGACCGTGGCTTTCCAGAACGGATTGATTATCGAAACGTCCGGCGGCCGGGACGAAGTGGTCAAGCTGCTGCCGCCGCTCACCATCGAACACGAGAAATTGCTGGCCGGCCTGGACATCCTGGAACAGGCAGTCGCCGATACGACCAGCCAGATTGCCCGCAATGCGCCGATAAGGAAAAAGGTGAGCGCATGATCGTACGACGCCTGAAAGACATTCTGAACACGGCGCGCGACGTGCGCGCCGAAACTTTCGCCAGCCGGCGGTTGCTGCTGCGCCACGACGGCATGGGCTTTTCCATGCACGAGACCATCGTCTATGCCGGCACCCAGACACACATCTGGTACAAATATCATCTCGAGGCGGTGTACTGCGTGGAGGGCAGCGGCGAAGTCGAGCTGATTCCTTCCGGGGAAGTGTTCCGGATCGAGCCCGGCACGATCTACGCGCTCGACAAGAATGACCGTCACTGGCTGCGCGCCGACCCGCGCGCCGACATGCGGGTAGTCTGCACATTTACGCCGGCCCTGGTAGGCGACGAAGTGCATGATGCGGATGGCGTATATGCCGCCGTCCCGGAAACCGAGGAGGAAACTTCTGATGCCATCCCAGGATCCGTACGAGAGCCGCACGCTGCGCAATCCGACAATGCGGGGGCGGCAAGACCCCGTGGTGTACCAGCAGGCGGAAGCGGCGCGTAGTGGCGCACTGACTCCGGTCCAGCGTAGTGCCTACCAGGAGGACGGGTTCCTGTTCGTCCCGGAGTTGTTTTCGGCCCATACAGTGGAGCGCCTGCACGACGAAATGCAGGCCATGCGCGAGGAGTATGCAGGCAAAGGCCGCGATGAAGTCATCACGGAACCCGGCAGCGGCGAGGTGCGTTCCATTTTTAACGTGCACCGATTGAATGACCTGTTCGCCAACCTGGTACGCGACCCGCGCGTGCTGAACGTCGCGCGCGAGATTCTCGGCAGCGAGGTGTACATCCACCAGTCGCGCATCAATTACAAGCCAGGATTCAGAGGCAAGGAGTTTTACTGGCATTCCGACTTCGAAACCTGGCACTGCGAAGATGGCATGCCTGCAATGCGGGCACTGAGCTGTTCCATTCTGCTCACTGACAACAATGAATCCAATGGACCGCTGATGCTGATTCCCGGGTCGCATCGTCATTTCATTTCCTGTGTCGGCGAAACGCCGGACGATCACTACAAGAAATCGCTGAAGCAACAGGACTATGGCGTGCCCGACGAAGCACTGCTTCGCCAACTGTGCGATCGGGGTGGCATTGCCTCCTGCAAGGGCAGGGCGGGCTCGGTGGGCTTTTTTGATTGTAATACGATGCACGGATCGAACAGCAACATCTCGCCTTACCCGCGCAGCAATGTGTTCTTTGTTTATAACAGCACCGAAAACCAATTGCTTGCACCGAAAGGCGGCCTGAAGCCGCGGCCGGAGTTTGTTGCGACCCGGGTGGGGGTGGAGGCTTTACAGGAGCGGGCTTTGTCGGTGAGATAACTAGAGCGCTTTCAGCCTGACTGTGCCGTCGAACCCGGACGCTTTGCCAGTGGCACTGCGTTGCGTCTCCTTGCCATGGCACCGCCATGTCGCGTCGACGCGCCTTGTTCCACAGGCAAACCGCCTCGGGCTCGCCTGGCACAGTCAGGCTGAAAGCGCTCTAGCCCTACGTTCAAAGGCTACGTTGAAAGGCGCTGCCGTTTTCACCACTATATTGATCTGTTCGCACACACATCAGCGTGTTTGATCTAAACCACTGAGAACCAGGTCACTCGAGCAAGTCATGAAAACGTTACTCACATCAACGCTGATCGCACTGGCAAGCTTGTTCGTCCACGCTTCGGCTGGCGCTGAAACAACCCTTGAGCGTGTAAAACGAACCGGCGAAATCCGCATCGGTTACGCCAACGAAGCGCCGTTCGCCTATACCCTGCCTGACGGCCGCGTCACCGGCGAGTCGCCCGCAATCAGCAAGGTCGTTTTCGACAAGATGGGCGTCAGGAAAGTCAATCCGGTGCTGACCGAGTGGGGCGGTTTGATCCCCGGGCTGCTCGCCGGCCGCTTCGATGTGATTGCCGCCGGGATGTATATCACGCCGGAACGTATGCAGCAGGTCTTGTTCACCGATCCGCATTATCAATTACGCGATACCTTGCTGGTTGCCCGGGGCAATCCGGGCAAACTGAACAGCTACGCCGACATTGCCAAGAACAACAACGCCAGACTGGCCGTCATGTCGGGTACTACGCAATACAGTTACGCCCGCGCAGCCGGCATTCCCGACAACCGTATCCTGCAAGTACCGACCACGATTGCCCAGTTGCAGGCAGTGCGCACGCGACGTGCGGAGGCCGCGGTGGGCACCCAGCTGACGATGAAGGAACTGGCGGCAAAGGGCGGCAACAGAGTGGAAGCGCTCGCCACTTTCCAGGACGATCCAGCGCACACCGGTTACGGCGCATTGGCTTTCCGCAAGGAAGACAAGGATTTGCGCGATGCGGTCAATGCAACGCTCAAGGATTGGCTGGGAAGCGAGCAACATTTGAGGACCGTCGCGCCGTTCGGGTTTGATAGGTCGAACCTGACCACGAAAACGGTCGAGGAGATCGCCAGGCCGTAGCATACCAATGGACGAACTCCTGCCGCTCCTCTTCGACGGAACCGTCGTCACAATTGAAATCACCGTCCTCGCCGCGCTCTTCGCAACCACGCTCGCGTCGCTTGCGGCGCTCGCCAAACTTTCCCCGTGGCGGCCACTGCGCTGGCTGGCCAACATCTACATCGAAATCTTTCGGGGCACCTCGCTGCTGGTACAACTGTTCTGGCTGTTCTTTGTTTTGCCGCTGCCGCCGTTCAATATCACCATGACGCCTTTCACGGTCGCGGTGTTGGGACTCGGGCTCAATATCGGCGCATATGGCGCAGAAGTCATCCGCGGCGCCATCGTTGCCGTCCCTCCCGGCCAGATCGAAGCCGCCATCGCCTTGAATATCCCGCCGCTGCATCGCTTCCTGGATATCGTCCTGCCGCAGGCATTGATCAATGCGATCCCCCCGTTTACCAATCTGCTGATCGAGCTGTTGAAGGGCACTTCGCTGGTGTCCCTGATCACGATTTCGGACCTCAGCTTTCGCGCCAATCAATTGGTGGAGACGACTTTCCGAAGCGAAGAGATTTTCCTGTTGACTTTGCTGATCTACTTTCTGCTGGCACAACTCATCAGTGTATCGATGCGCATGCTGGAGCGGCGTCTTAGCCGTGGACTTGCACGCGGAAGCATGTAATGGATAACGGCCTGTTCGACTGGCACTTCGCATGGCGTGTCCTGCCCGATCTGCTGCGTGCTTCGAGATATACGATTGGCATCACCCTGGCCGGCTTCTTCATTGCTCTGGTGCTCGGCCTGGTGTTGGCCCTCCTGCGCCGCAGCCGGCTGCGCTTGCTTTCGTGGCCCGCTGCGCTGCTGGTCGAATTCATCAGAAGTACGCCGCTGCTGATTCAGCTCTATTTCCTGTTCTACGTCCTGCCGGATTATGGGCTGACACTTTCGCCGCTGGCCACGGGTACACTGGGAATCGGTCTGCACTATGCCTGTTACATTGCGGAAGTGTATCGGGCCGGCCTGAATTCGGTGCCGCGCAGCCAGTGGGAAGCAGCCAAGGCATTGAGTCTGTCGCCCTGGTACGCATATCGGGATATCATCCTGCCGCAGGCAATACGGCCGATCATTCCCGCATTGGGGAATTACCTGGTAGCCATGTTCAAGGACACGCCGGTCCTGTCCGCGATCACGGTGGTCGAACTCATGCTGCAGGCCAAGAACATCGGATCGCAAACCTTCCGTTACATTGAGCCGATCACCATGGCCGGCCTGTTCTTCCTGGTCGTCAGCGTCGCCGTCGCACTACTGGTGCGCCGGCTTGAAGCGCACTTGCGCATGCCATGAAACGAGGACAGACATGAGCTCTTCGATGGTGCGCTTTCGCGGCGTCACAAAGCGGTATGGACTACTCACCGTCCTCGACCGCCTCGACCTCGATGTCGCGCGCAACGAAAAAGTCGCCATCATCGGTCCCAGCGGTTCCGGTAAATCCACGTTGCTGCGCGTACTGATGATGCTAGAAGACGTCGACGAGGGCGTGATCGAGCTTGACGGAAGGCCACTCACGCATACGGAGCGCAACGGCATCTTGGTGCCCGCCGGCGAGCGGCACAAGCGTGCGGGACGCAACAAGATCGGGATGGTGTTCCAGAGTTTCAATTTGTTCCCGCACATGACCGCGCTGCAAAACACGATCGAGGCGCCCGTCAGGGCGCTCAGACTGCCCAGAAGCGAAGCGGTGGAACGCGGTGCCGAATTGCTGGATATGGTCGGGCTGTCGGACAAGCACGACCACTACCCATCCCAACTGTCGGGTGGCCAGCAGCAACGTGTGGCGATCGCGCGCGCGCTCGCAATGCGTCCGCAAGTCATGCTGTTTGATGAGGTCACCTCGGCGCTCGATCCGGAGCTGTGCGGCGAAGTGCTGGCGGTGATCCGTCGCCTTGGCGATGAATTCGATCTGACCATGCTGATGGTGACGCATCAGATGGGGTTCGCCAAGGAGTTCGCCGATCGGGTTTGCTTTTTTTCAGAGGGGAAGATCGGAGAACAGGGGACGCCGCAGCAAATCTTCGGCGCCCCGCGGAACGAACGCACCAGGACATTCCTGCGTGCGGTAATGGAAGCGATCTGAGGCGCTGGAGGCAAGGCCTGTGGTCGAGGTGTAGGGTTGCAATGACACGCGCACGGGATCGTCTGACGTTGTAGCAGGAGCTTTTTACCTCTTTCCGACGGCTTTCTCCTACAAAAAAATCCTTCAATCCACGATAGCGGGCTTTACGCGATGATCGGATACTCGCTCACACATGAATCGGCCGGCAAAAGCCGAAAAGCTTAGCAAAACCGCAATTGAAAGGACCCTATGCAGTTAAGCCCAACCGCGACCGGCGCTTCCCGCGTCGGATCGCCACCCACGGGTGTCGCCATGGAAGCAATGGAGTTTCTCGCCTTCCGCCTCGGACAAGAGGAGTACGGCATCAAGATTCTGAAGGTGCAGGAAATCCGCGGCTACGACGCCGTCACCAGGATCGCCAATGCACCCGATTTCATCAAGGGAGTGATCAACCTGCGCGGCATCATCGTGCCGATCATCGACATGCGCATCAAGTTCAATCTCGGCGAGCCAACGTATGACCAGTTCACTGTCGTGATCATTCTCAACGTTGCCGGCCGCGTCCTCGGCATGGTGGTCGACAGCGTATCCGATGTGATCTCGCTGTCCGGCGAACAGATCAAGGCCGCGCCGGAAATGGGTTCGGCGGTGGATGCGGACTACCTGATCGGGATGGGCGCGCTCGATGAACGCATGCTGATCCTGGTGGACATCGACCGCCTGATGTCCAGTGCCGAGATGGGCTTGATCGAACAGATTGCGCACTAAGTCTCGACCAAACAACCTCCCAACCCGACTACCGCTAAAAGCATAAAATGAATCTCGCAAATATTAAGATCGGCCCACGGCTGACGCTTGGGTTTGGCGCCGTACTGGTTTTATTGGGCGTTCTTGCCCTGTCCGCAGTGATCAGCCTTGGCAAATTGGACAAGAATATTGACCTTATCCTTAATGACAATGTTCACAAACTGATCCTCGCGCAAGACATGAACGACTCGCTTCATGTTATTAACCGTGTCATCCGGACCATCGTGATCCTGACGGACGACAACGCGATGAAGACCGAGTATCAAAACATCACCAAGGCCCGTAGTGAGTACAACGCTGCCATGGCCACATTGGAGAAGAGTGTCACAAGCGAACAAGGACTGGCGCTGCTGAAAGGCATTAGCGCAGCGCAGCGAGCCGCCCGGCCGTTGAATGACAAGGTTTTGGAGTTGGCCATGGCCAACAAAAAAGATGAAGCAATGGAGTTCCTGCTCAAACAAGCGGCTCCGGCGACGCAGCGTTGGCAAGACGAACTCCAAAAATATGTCCAGCGCCAGCTGGATCGCAACAAGGCTGAAGGAGCTGCGGCTGTTAAAACCTATGACAATGCGGTTGCTGTGGTATGGACCACTGCAGCTATTGCATTGTTGCTTGGCGCTCTGATTGCGTGGTTGATTACCCGCTCCATTGTCCGCCCCTTGCACGACGCGATGACAGTCGCACAGACGGTGGCCAAAGGCGATCTGACGCAGCGGATCCAAGTCCAGAGCACGGACGAGACCGGCCTGCTGATGCGGGCGCTGAAGGACATGAATGAAAGCCTGATGAAAATTGTCGGCGAAGTTCGAACCGGCACGGAAACCATTGCCACGGCTTCCGCCCAGATTGCTTCCGGCAACCTGGATTTGTCTTCGCGCACTGAAGAACAAGCCAGTTCGCTGGAAGAAACCGCGTCTTCGATGGAAGAGTTGACTTCCACGGTCAAGCAGAACGCAGACAATGCGCGCCAGGCGAACGGACTCGCCGTCGCAGCTTCTCAGGTTGCGGTTAAGGGTGGCGAGGTCGTATCGAAAGTGGTGGACACGATGGGGGCGATCAACGACTCCTCGAAAAAGATCGCGGACATAATTGGCGTCATAGACGGTATCGCGTTCCAGACCAATATTCTCGCGTTGAATGCGGCAGTGGAAGCTGCACGCGCCGGCGAACAGGGGCGCGGCTTTGCCGTAGTGGCGGCGGAGGTACGCAACCTCGCGCAACGGTCGGCGGCCGCAGCCAAGGAAATCAAGTCACTGATTGACGATTCAGTCGAGAATGTCGACGCCGGGGCCAGATTGGTCGGCGAGGCCGGTACCACGATGGAAGAGATCGTCGACAGCGTTAAGCGCGTCACTGACATCATGGGTGAAATCATGGCAGCCACCCAGGAACAGACTGCCGGCATTGAACAAATCAACCAGGCGATCACCCAGATGGACCAGGTCACTCAGCAAAATGCCTCGTTGGTGGAAGAAGCCGCGGCGGCATCCGAAGCGATGCAGGAACAGGCGGGCAGCCTGGCACAAACGGTCAGCGTGTTCAGGCTCGACAACATGCAAAGCGCGCCGACGACGCGGCCACATGCGCGGGTAAAGGCGGTCGCTAAACCGATTGCTAAAAAGCCGGCAAAAGCAGGGGTTGCGACCGCCGCTTTTCAATCAAAGCGGATTACCAACGCAGCGCCATCTACCGGCGGTGATTGGGAGCAGTTCTAACAAGCCTGCGCCCGCTTCCCGCTGTTGTTCGGGAAGTATAGAAATCTTGACCGCCCCGTCGTGGGGCGGTTTTGTATTTAATGTCTGAGAGTACGTCCGGGCAGCTCCAGGAAATCCGTTCTTCTTTGTCGAATAAATTGCGATCCGCCTCTCCACGTAGCCTTCATTCCGTCGGATCGCTGCCGTAAATATACGAAGGCAAAAAGCAAAGCATATAGCAAGCATCCATGAATAACTCGACTGTTTACAGCAAGACCGCCAAAGGCATGAGCGAGCTCAGGAACGGCAGCAAGACCCTGCCGAGAAACCATGCCATGGTGTTGGCGATGATCGACGGGAAATCAAGAATCAGCAATTTAATGAGCAAGCAGCGGAACCTGCCGGAGACGAGGTTTATCGCCACGCTCGAGTCGCTGGTCGGTCTTGGCTTCATCAAGGCTCTCACCCAGTCCGCCTGGGACCCTGAACCGGATGAACCGCTGGATGTGGCCAAGGACGGCACGATCAGGTATTCGGCATCGATTCCGACCCTCGAGGTCACTGAACTGTCTCCGGAAGAGAGCGTGCGGGCCTGGGCGGAGGCGCGCAGGGGCGCACAGACGCTGGAAAAAACGGGTTTTTATACTTATGGCAACAAACCTTCCCATTCCAATGCGATCCAGAAAAGAGAAGGGTTGAGAGCGCTGGTTGTGGAAGACGACGAAGCGCTTGCGCAGATGCTTGAAGTAGTGTTGACGAACAAGGGCATTACGACGCATAAGGCGTTCGATATCGCGAGCGCGATGACGGCATTGGCGGAAGGACCGGTTCCCGACCTGGTGCTGCTGGATGTCGTGCTGCCCGGGATGCCCAACAAGGACGGTTTCCATGTGCTGCATCATATCCGGCACACAGTAGCCCTAAGCAGCGTCCCGGTGATCATGGTCACTTCGAAGGTGACGGATGAATATGTAATGCGCGGGCTGAAGGCCGGCGCCGACGGTTATATATTCAAGCCCTTCAAGTGGGAAACCCTGTATGAATCGATCAAGAGCGTGATTGGGGTTTAAGCGGCGGAGTGCGCCCCTACGCCAGGTGGAGAAAAAGCCCTTCCAGACAGCCGCGCTGCTTGAAAGGCATGTCACAGGATGTGCTGGCTTTCGATTGACCGTCCCAGCGTTGCGAACCGTTCGGCCAACTGCGCCAGTTCATCGCGATCGATCGCCTTCCCTTCCAGCCAGGGATCGCAATGGTGCTCGAACCGGCGGGCGCATTTTCCCAATTCGTCGAAACCGAAGGTGCCCGCCGAACCGGCCAGCGAATGCAACAACGTGTGCAGCGATTCAAGATGGCTACGGTCGCCCGGCTCACGCATGAACGCCTGCATCGCCGCTTCAATGTCACTCAACCGTTTCGGCAGGCCTGCGGCAAACGCCGCATTCAGTTGCGCCAACTGCGCTGCAAGGCCCGGATCCATGCTCATCTTTGTTCCCACAATGCCTGCACTTGCTGCGCCAGTTGCATCGGGTCGAATGGCTTGGGAATCACGCCCATCGCGCCAAGCGACTTGTAATGCGCGGTTTCGCTTCCCTGCACCTTGGCTGTCATGAATACCACTGGCGTCGCCGCAGTTTGCGGCAAACGCCGAAGCGCGTCGAGCGTGGTCGGACCGTCCATCTCGGGCATCATCACGTCGAGCAGAATGAGGTCGGGGTGAAAGTCAGCCTCCACAGTGGCCAAGGCCTCGCGTCCGGAACTGCAGATGGTGACTGTAAAGCCGCCCACCGCTTCAAGCGCGAGCCTGGCGACGGTCTGGATATCAAGGTCGTCTTCAACATAAAGAATGGTTCGAAGCTTTCCGTTGGCCATTGGGATTCCTTAGCGATGATTGAATAGTTGCTTACGTGCGGACCGGCACAGCATCCGCCGGGAGCGGGAGGGTGACATAGAACTCAGTGCCTTGGCCGGCTGCGCTGCGAAAATCGATATGTCCGCGATGTTCCCCGACAATGCTTTTGCAAATGGAGAGCCCTAGTCCGGTGCCGCCTTTTTGCCTGGAGTCGGTGGAGTCAGCCTGTGCGAATTTCTGGAAAATGCGATCTTGAAATTCCTCCGGGATTCCGTTGCCATGATCGGCCACCGACAGCCGAACGGTGCCCGGCTCGCGACAGATCCGCACTTCGACTGGGACCCCTGCGGGGGAATACTTGATTGCGTTCGATAGCAGGTTGACCAGCACCTGAATCATCCGGTCGCAGTCGACGGCGACCTGGAGATCGGCGATATCCGGCATATTGCATTGCAATTGCACTGTCACGTTGAATTCCGCCGCATAACCTTGCGTTGCTTCAATAGCCTGTTCTACCAACGGCAGCAAGGCTTGCTTCACCATGTCAAACCGCATGTTGCCCGACTCCATTTTTTCGATATCAAGCACGTTGTTGATCATGCGGACCAATCGCTGACAGTTCTTATTGGCAATGTCGAGCAAGGTACTTGCCTGTGGACTAAAGTCCCCGAGGGCGCCGCCCGTGAGCAGGCCTAACGATCCCCGGATCGAGGTCAGGGGAGTGCGCAACTCGTGCGATACCGTCGATATGAACTCATTCTTCATGCGCTCCACTTGCTTGCGGTCCGAAATGTCGTGCAAGAACATGCCGAAGAAACAGTTCTCCCGCGTGCCGGCGAGGCCGATGGTCACATCGACCGGGAATTCCTCGCCTTTGCGGTTGACGATCGTTCTTTCTATGTGCTGGTCGAGGAAATCGCCTTTCCCGGTCTCGCGGAAGGTCCGGAGGTCTTGCTCGAACCGCAGGTGATATCGTTCCGGAATCATCGTCGTCAATCGCCGGCCGACGGCCTCCTCCTTGCTCCAGCCAAACATCTGTTCCGCCTTGGAATTCCAGTCGGAGATATAGCCCCCCAGGTCCATGCCAATGAATGCATCGTGCGAGGTTTCAATAATGGTCTGGATCCGAATTTCATTTGCTGCGACCACGGCGAGTGTTTCCTCCGCGCGCGTTGCACTGATCCGGAGTTTCTGCTCCAGTTCGTTGATGCGCCTGCCGGCGCGAATGCGTACTTGCAGTTCTTCATCGTTGAACGGCTTGGCGATGAAATCGTCCGCTCCGGCGTTCATCGCCGCAACGACGAACTCGGTTTCACTTCTTGATGTCAGCATGATCAGGTAGATGTAGCGGTCCCTGACCGTTTCCCTGACCACCCGGCATATATCGACGCCGTCCATTCCAGGCATCATCCAGTCTATGATCGCCAGCGGCGGCGCGTCCGGCCGCTGCAGGATCTCGCAGGCCATTTTGCCGTCGCAGGCAGTCACGACTTCATAGCCCCACTCCTGCAATGCGTCCTGCAAGGACAGGAGGGACACCGGATCGTCCTCGGCAATCAGTACTTTCATTGGGTGTTTCCGATAAATTCAGTCAGCTCGTTGATCAATTGCGCTGCGCGTTCTTTCAATTCTCGAATCGCTTCCTGTGCGGAATCGAGTTCCTCGTTGCTGCCGGATCGTTCCAGTTGTTCGGCGGCTTCGGCGACGCGCTCTGCGCCCAGCATGATAGCCGCGCCTCTGAGCCGGTGGGCCGTCCGTTCCAGCCGATACGCGTCGTCGGCTGCAAATGCCGCATCGATGTCGGACAGCGAGCCAGGCAAATCTTTCAGGAACGCCTGCACCATTTGTTGCAGGAGGGCCTCTTTCCCCCTTGTTCTCTTAAGCGCGCCGTCGGTATCAAATGCACGGAGGACGCTTTCCGTTTTAGCTTGCGCGTCGGCATCCGGGGGCACCGGCACAGCGGCTGATGCCTGCTCCGCCTCCAGGCGTTCCAGTAACTCGTCCGGATCGATGGGTTTTGACACATAGTCGTCCATTCCGGCCGCCAGACACTTTTCCCTGTCCGCTTGCATCGCGTGAGCGGTGACGGCGATAATCCGTACATGCTTGCCGGTCGATTGTTCGCGCCGCCGGATTTCCTCGGTGGCCTGGTAACCGTCCATTACCGGCATCTGCCCATCCATCAGAATCGCGTCGAACGACTGCTCTTCCAGCATCCGCAGTACTTCAAGTCCATTGTTCGCAATGGAATAGGAATGGCCCCGGTCGTTCAGGATTTCCGCCACCAGCGTCTGATTGATCGGATGGTCCTCCGCCACAAGAATGTTCAGGATACGTGCCGGTTTTCCCCACGCCGGCTGCATGCCGTCGACCTCGCGCGACCGGCTACCGCCCGGGGTGATGCCGACCGACGTAACGATCGCATTGAACAATTCCGATTGCTTGACCGGCTTCCTGAGGAAGCGTGTTACGCCCAACTCCTTGCAGCGGGCAGTTTCACCCGATACATCGCTCGACGAAAGCATCATGATGGTAGCGCCGTCCATGGCCGGCGTCGATTTGATGACCTCCGCCAGTTGAAAGCCGTCGAACTCCGGCATTTGTGAATCGAGCAACACCAGCGGGTAGGGTGAGCCCTGCGCCGCTTCGCGGTGCAGTTCCTCGAGCGCCCGTTCGGCATTCCCGGCCAATACCGGGCGCATGTCCCAGCTGGTCAGGATCTGGCCCAATATCAACAGGTTGGTGCGGTTGTCGTCGACCACCAACACCCGCATGTCTTTCAGCGCGGCTGGTTGTGGCAGCAGCGCCTGCACCGGTTGATGCGGGTGAAAGGACAGACGCACCGTGAAATGGAAGGTCGATCCTTTTCCACGTTCGCTTTCCACCCCGATGGCGCCATGCATCAGGCCAACCAGCTGCGAAACGATGGCCAGGCCGAGCCCGGTGCCGCCGTACCGCCGGGTAGTCGAATTGTCGGCCTGCGCGAACGCATTGAAGATATGCTCCTGCTGCTCCCGCGTCATGCCAATGCCGGTGTCCGAGACGCTGATGCGCAGCACCGTGGAGGTGGGTGATTGGGACTCCTGCGTGACGCGCGTTACCACTTCTCCCGCCTCGGTGAATTTCAGCGCATTGCCGACCAGGTTGACGATGATCTGCGCCAGGCGGCCAGCATCGCCCAGCAGCAGTTGCGGCACATTCGGGGCGACCAGATAGGTCAGTTCGATGCCTTTCTCGTTGGCGCTGGCGGAAAATGCCTTCAGTGTATTGCCGATCGACTCGCGCAGGTCAAATTCAGTAATGTCCAGCTCGAGTTTGTGCGCCTCCATCTTGGAAAAATCCAGGATGTCGTTTAGCAGCCGCAGCAGCGAGTCCGCCGACGTTTTTATTAAGGCCAGGTAGTCGCGCTGCTGCGCCGACAGCGGCGTCTTCAGCAGGAGATGGGTGAGGCCGATTACGCCGTTCATCGGCGTTCGAATTTCGTGGCTCATATTCGCAAGGAATTCGCTTTTGGACTGGTTTGCGGCTTCCGCTTTGTCTTTGGCGTCTTGCAGTTCTTGCTCGTATTGCTTCAGTGCGGTGATATCGTGGTCGCTGCCGCGATAACCGAGCAGCTCGCGTTGCTCGCCCAGCATCGGGATGGCGCTCGACTGCGTATAGCGGTCGCTGCCATCCTTATGACGCCAGCGCAGCATGCGGTTGCTCCACGCGACCTTGTCAGCGATCGACGCCGACAACTCGGTAATGACCTCCTGCTGCTGGTCCGGATGCAAGCGCTGCAAAATGTTCGTGCCCAGCAGTTCTTCCGGCGTATAGCCAAGAATGGATTCGACCGCCGGGTTCGCGTACCGCACCAGCCCGTCAAGGTCGATTGACCAGATCCAGTCCTTGGTCGTTTCCACGATAGATCGGAATTTTTCTTCGCTTTCGCTCAGTGCCTGCTCGGCGCGTTTGCGTTGCGTGATATCGGTCAGGAAGCAAAACAGGCAGGGCTCGCCGGACAATTCGACCAGATCGAAGGAGATCAGCAGGTCGATCGATTCGCCGGCGCTGGTGCGTGCCCGGATTTCGGCATCCCTGACCGATCCGTTGCGCTGGAGTTGCTCAATCACTGCTGCGCGATCTGTCGGCACTTCCCAGAAGTTGATCGCCAATGAAGTATTGCCGATCAGTTCTTCCCGCTGGTAGCCGAGCGTCTGCATCATGGCCTCATTGGCGTCGATGAAACGGCCGTCGGCGACACGGGTGATGGCGATGGCAACCGGACTCAGGTTGAATACCTTGGAAAAACGCGTTTCCGATTGGCGCAGCAGGTCTTCCGCCAGTTTGTGGTCGGTAATGTCCATCATTGCGCCGATCATCCGAGTCGGTTTGCCCTCGCTGTCACGCAGAATGTAGCCGCGGTCGTGCACATGGGCATACGTTCCGTCCGCCCTGGCAAATCGGTAGTCGGCGACCCAATATTGGCGGCCTTCCTCGATTTCCTCGTTGATCCTGCGTAGCACCTCATCCCGCTCGTCGGGGTGGATACGTTCGCGCCACCAGCTCGGACCGGCTCCGACGTCCTCCGGCGCATAGCCGAACCGGAGCGCGAGAGCTTCATTCCACCATGTTTCTCCGGTGGCAAAATCCAGATCCCAAATAACGTCGTTGGTTGCTTTGGACACTAGGTGAAAGCGCTCATGGACCTGGCGCATCTCCTGCTCCGCATTCCTGCGTTCGCTGATATCGCGTACGATGCCGACGAACAGCCGTTGGCCGTCGAGTTGCATTTCGCGAATCGAAAGGTGGATCGGGAACTCGCTCCCGTCCCGCTTTCGGCCCGATATCTCAACACCATCCATCCCCAGAATGGCCGCTTCCCCTGTCCTTGCATAGCGTTGCATGCCCAGGGTATGGCTGCGCCTCAGGCGCAAGGGGATGAGAATAGTGACGTTATTTCCATTGGCCTCCTCCGGCGTGTAACCGAACATTGCCGCCGCGGCGGGATTGAATGACGCGATCGTTCCCTGCTCATCGATGGTGATCAGGCCGTCGGCGACGTTGTCGACCATTGCGCGGATTTTGGCTTCGCTCGCGTGCGCATCGCGTTTTGCCCGCAGCAATGCGGAAACCAGGGGAATGAGCTGTGAGCGCAACAAGACCAGGCCGGAGATCACCAATATCGCCAGCAGGCCGATTGCATACTCAAGTTGCGTGCGGATCGGGTCATACAGTTCGGCGGTATCCAGTTTGACTACTACACCGAGCCCGGATGAGAGTACCGGCCCATAAGCGGCGGCCACTTGCACGCCGCGGCCATCGCGCACCGCCTTCACCCCGGATTGGCCATCCAGGGCAAGGCTGGCGGGAAAGGGAGTTCCGTACTGCCGCCGCGCGATGCGTGAGTAACCTTGCGGCACCAGGCGGCTCGGCAGGCAGCGCATGAAATAGTCGTCGATGGCGCTGCAGATTGCGATATCGCCGGAAGCTCCCAGGTTGTACGCGCTGTGTATCAGGTTGTCGATGGCGGGCAGCTTGCGTTGGGTTACCAGCGTTCCCAGAAACCTGCCGTCATGGAGAATCGTCGAACGCACTTGCAGGACCGCCTGTCCCGTCGACCAGAGCGCCACCGCCGGACGGGCCAGCAGTTCCATATCCGCTTCGGCTTCCAGCTCACCGCTCTGCATCACTTGCTCCCCATCGGGCAGATAAAGCGCCATCCCCGAGTAGGCTTCATTCGACAGGTGGGCATCCAGCCTGGCCAGCGCCAAATGCCGTTGGCCGGGCGAGGTGCGATGGAAGTTTTCCAGTGCCTCAAGCAGCATCGGATCGTTCGCGAGCGATCCGGAATGGGTTACGCCCTCGTCGATGACAAATTCCAGCATTTGCGTTCTGCTGGCCAGGGCCGCTTGCAGATTTTGCAAGAGCGCGGCTTCGGTCCGGTGCGCCGACAGCACGAAACCGGTCAAGCCGCAAGAGAGTGCCAACGCGGTCAGGATCATCGTCGCAAGGGCGGCGATACGCCTGTCTTCGCGATCGTCGTAGGCGCCGCTTTGCTTCATCGTTCGGTACCAGTCGAGCCATAGTGCCGCGCCAAGGACGATGAAGCAGAGTGCGGAAACGGGCGTCATCCGCACGAAGCGGTACCAGCCGTACAGGAACTCAAGATGGAGCGAGTGTCCAACCATGCCGAAGATGCCCAGCGCGAGGATGAGCAGCGTGAGCGCCTGCACCGCGACCTGGGCCGTCCGGGACTCGCGCAACCGGTGCATCAGAAGGAAACAGACGGCGGCGAGCAGGAACGCCAGGCTGCTTGGGGGCGCCATTCGGCCCGGATGAGGATTGTCCTCATAAGTCCAGGCGTGGGTGAAGAGCTGATCTATACCGAAATCGGCGCCGGTCACGTTTTGCAGGCCGACCAGTCCGGCCACGACGGCGATCAGGACGGCGGCTGTTTGCCGTCCTCTTTTCATCAGACCGGGCCGCGACTCCGGCATCGCCAGCGCCGCTCCCGCCAGGAACAGGCACAGGGCGACGTTGAACGCCATCGGCGCTGACCAGGGTACGACCCGGACCAACATCTCCTGATGACTCCACCAGCCGACCATGACGGTCAGGCCAAGAAGTGAAATCAGTACGCCTGCCGCCTGGTGCGACCGAATTTTATACATGGGGTGGGGGCCTTTACGGTTTGGCGTTTCAGTATTCGCAACCGGTCGACGCGGTGCGATTCAGCGATGGCGGTCAAGCCGATCACGACTCATTTCGACTTGTCGCACCGAGATGAAACAGCCTGGGGCCGATCGCAGCGGGTGCGTGCGCGGCGGCTTCAGAGTCGCGCTACTCTAGTGGAAAAGTATTGAGCTAATAACGCGGAAAAGAGCGTGATTTACTGGCTTACAAAAGACATGCCGGCTTTGACTTACCGCGAGTTGGTACGGCCGGGCTGCCGGCCGGGCAATCGGTATTCGCGCGGGTGCGCTATGTCGAAAACCTTGCATGGAAAGCGATGTGGAACATGCGCCTGTGTAGTTATTCAGCGCCTTCGTCCGCAACGACTGGTGCGGCGGCGGGCCAGGGCTACCGCATCAAAACTCACTGGTTTTCAATGAGTTACGAAATGAGGTTGTCACGTTGAGAGACCCAATAGCTCAGCGAGATAGTCGTTGTTCAGACAAGCTT